>JBAPSR010000404.1:0-10281 GCA_049281755.1 Binataceae bacterium (SeqCode) | reverse complement strand
GTACTGGACCCTTCCAGACGCCGTAGAATTAGCGACAATCGAATCTCGGTGCTCCCCCCGTCCTAGACCAGCGAGGGAATCTTTAAAATTCGCCAAGTCTTTTCGAGCTCGTTTTAAGGTGGTGTGCGGATCGTTTAGCGAAGCCATCAGATTCAATTGCCGGGTTCTTCACCGCTCGCCGGAGGAAAATCAAGCTGCACCTTGGTTCCGACGAAAATCGCATCAAATTCGAGTTGCGCCTTTGAGGAACCGGCTTTGATCTCGATCACATACCGACCAACTCGTGGCACCTGCACGCCGATATTGATCGCGAAGGGCATTTTAATTGGTGAACCTTTCGGTGAACCTGGGGCCGGTGGTCCAACGTTGATCTGCCCCTGCATGGGTGGCACGACAGGTACCCCGGCCTCATCCGCGATGGTGATCCCGAGCGGATAACGCGCGCCCACCTCGTTGGCATTCAGTGAAACGACGAAAGCCAATCCGAGTTGAACCGGAACCGGATAGCTGGCCGACCGGTAGATACTCCAGCCGCCTCCCAAAATGAACAGTTTACCGTTTGCAGCTTGCGCCGCGTCGGCCAATATCGGTGATTCGATCTTCATCTCACCCTCCAAAAGCGTAATACGTCTCTGAATGACGAACGTAATTCGCTACGTAATCGAAGTCAAGAGCAGATGGCTTGCGTTATTCACAACGGTTAGAATAGAAACTCTCTTGGGAGAACAACCGCATGATTCGTCGAGTCCAACGAGTCGTAAAATCCGGCAGGAAAAAATCCACGCGAGCCCGCGAAGTGTTTTCGGTCCGATTTTCGGCGAGTGAACTTCGTCAGTTGCGCGCTGCGGCAACGGCGTATGGCGGTAGTATTGCGGGTGTAGTACGGAGCATCGTAATTGGCAACCTTAGTCATTCGATGCCCCGAACAATTGCGCTTGGAAAAGGTACCACCAGCTCGTCGTCCTCGTCCGCTATCTGGCTGGAATCGCCCAATAGTTCGGATGCGGGATCGTGCAATGTCGCTTAGCTCGGTTTTTTCCCTGATTGCGCGATACGATTACGACCTCGGTACCAGCACCGTCGCGAGGATCACCAACGACGCGATAACGCAGAGCCATCCGAACCAGTCGCCGAGGCGGGAGTAGGGCGTCGTTCCGGGGCCTAGCGGGATGTCGGCGACGACCATCGCGGGGTCAGCGGCGAAGGTCGAGCTCGACGCTAGCGTGCGGCCGTAGGCGTCGTGCGCGGTGACGAATCCGGTCTTCGCCGAGCGCGCCATCGCAAAACCGTTCTCGACTCCTCGGACTGTCGCCATCCGCTCATGCATCACGGCGTTCGGACCTTCCCAATCCCACGCCGGGACAAACATCACGGTTGCGTCCTTGGCGCCGTAGCCGCGGATGAACCACGGATAGTCGAGATCCTTGCAGATCGCGACGGCGGTCTTGCCCCACGGCGCGTCGAGCACCTCGATAGTGTCGCCGGATTGGTAGCCGGCTTCGAAGCCAGTAACAAAGTAATGCTTGTGATACTCGCCGACGAAAGTGCCGTCGGGCGAAAATATCCATGCCGCATTTATCTTGGCCGAATTGATCTTCGCCGTATTGATTTTGGGCGTGCTTCCGATTTCGTTGACTCCGGCGATCAGCCAGACGTGCGACGAACTCGCGGCGCTCGAGAGGATGCTTTGCAGCGCGGAGCGATCTTCGACGGTCACGCCGACGATCTTCTCCGGAAGCACCACCACCTGCGCGCCTTGCGCCGCAGCTTTCGGAATTTGGGCCGCATAGAAGGTGAGCAGGTCCGCGGCCTTGGCCTCGTCGGTCGTCCGCGAATATGGAATCTCATGATCGCTTGCGATCATCGCGACGCGGATCGTCGGCGTATGCGGCGCGGTCGCGAGCCGCGCAAATCCGAAAACCAGTACTGCGCCAAAAATCCCGAGCGCAACCGCCGTCGGCGCGCGCCACGGCCTGCCGCTTTCCACCCGATACCACGCAAACGCTATTCCAGACGCGGGCAGCGTCATCGCGAATACGATTCCCCATATTCCCGTGATCGACGCGAGTTGCAGGATCGCGAGAAACCCGTCCATGCGGTAAGAAGGGTCGGCCCAGGTTCCGTCGTAGGTGGTTCGCGAAAAGACGAAGCTCAACGCGGCGAACAGGATCGGGAAAACCAGCGCCGCGCCCGCATTGCTCCATCGCCGGGCCGCCGCACGCGCGATCAAAACCAGTGCGCTGACGATCAGCGCCAACGCGGCGTATGCGGTTACGAAGAAAAAGGTCGAAAGAAAAAATGATTCCGCACTCCACAGCCCGAAGCTCCCGACAAAGGCCGGGACAAAGGCGCAGAGCACGGCGCGCGCCCGCGAGCGCGCCGCGAACGCCGCCGCCAGCATCGGCATCGGCGCGAACAGCGCGATCGGCCACAGATCGATAAATCGAATCGCGATGAAGTAGCAGATCGCCGAAACCGCGATGCACACCGCCGCGCCAAGCGCCGTCGTCAAAAACGGCGTAGCTTGATCAGATCCGGCCCCGGCGATCGTCGCATCCGCAGTAGTCATCGAGGTGGCACTCCTGTAGTCCCGCGCGCTGGCAGCGTATCACCGATCACGATGTCGTTACGTCCCATCAGCGAAATCTCTATACTCCGGTCCCGCGGATGAGAAGGCGTCCCCATGACATCTCGATCCGCGATTCATTCGAACCATGAACACCGGCAAGCGTGAATACCGCTGACGCATCCTCGACGCGATGGTCGCCGCTGTGGCGCAACCCGGACTTCCTGAAGCTCTGGAGCGGCTCGACGATTTCCGGGTTCGGCTCGCTGGTTACCGTGGTCGCGTTGCCGTTCGCCGCGATCCTCGCGCTGGGCGCGAGTCCGTTTCAGATGGCGCTGCTGCGCGCGAGCGATATTGTCCCCGCGCTGCTCATGGCGCTTATCGCCGGCGTCTGGGTCGATCGGCTAAGGCGCCGTCCAATTCTGATCGTAACCGATCTCGGCCGCGCGATTGTGCTCGCGACCATTCCCGCCGCCGCGTTCGCTCATCTGCTCACGATGGCCCAGCTCTATGCGGTCACGCTGCTGGCCGCGATCCTGGGAATTTTTTTCGAGGTTGCGTATCGCTCCTACCTGCCGTCGATCGTCGCCAAAGATGAGCTCGCCGAAGCCAACAGCAAACTCAGCGCGAGCGCCTCGGTCGCGGAGGTCGGAGCCTTCAGCCTGGCCGGATGGATGGTGCAGGTGCTGAGCGCGCCGCTTGCGATCCTGATCGACGCGATCTCGTTTCTGTTCTCGGCGGCTTTTGTCTGGACGATCCGCGCCGCCGAGCCGGTCCCGCAAAGCGAAGCGTCGCGCGAGCCTCTCATGCGCGAACTCGGACACGGCTCGCGCTTCGTGCTGAACGATCCGATTCTGCGGGCGCTCGTCCCCGCGATCGCGATCGGCACTTTCGGCAACAGCATGTTCGGGACCGAGTACTCCCTCTATGCATTGCGCACGCTCGGCTTCAAACCTGGCCTGCTGGGGGTGATCTTCGCGATTGGCGGAATCGGCTCGCTGGCCGGCGCGCTGATGGTCGGGCGAATCTCGAATCGCTTTGGCGCGGGTCCCACGATGATCGCCGGTCTGGCACTGTGGGGACTCGGCGAGCTCTGCGTTCCGATCGCGCGCTCGGCCACGACGCTCGGAGCCGCTCTGATGATCGCGCAGCAGCTCAGCGACGGCGCCGCGATGCTCTATTACATCAATTTGACCACGCTGCGGCAGACTATTCCTCCGACCGCGATGCTCGGGCGGGTGAACGCGACGATGCGATTCCTGGTGCTCGCCTGCCAACTCGCTGGAACGCTCGCCAGTGGGATTCTCGCCGAGATCATCGGATTGCGCGCAACCCTCGCGATCGGCGCGAGCGCGAATCTGGTCGCCGCCGGATGGCTCGCCATCTCTCCAATCCGCGATCTAGCCGACGTGAACCTATCGAGCTCCTATGCCGCGCACGCTCCTTGATTGTTCCTCTCCCAATCTTCTTTAGGGAGAGGAAACTAGGCATTTGAGTAGCGGCGGCGCTATTGACTCGCTTGATCGTGGCCGCGTGATCCGCGAACTCGATCAAAAAAACAAGGCTGAACAGTTCAGCCTTATGCTCGATTCCATGATCTGCGAAAATAGCCCTGCGATGCGTTACGCAGGCAAACCACCCTTGGCCCCATTGCGCAATTTCGAGGGGACCACATCCGTGCGCTCAGCTCGAATTTCGGCCACGAAACAAAGGCGAAGCCGATATAAAAGTTACCAAACGAACCCATTCCAAACCATCGGAAAACCCAATGCATTCATGACGAATCACGAAAATTCGCAAATGGCGAAAATGCGACATTATCGAACCCAAATGGAAAACAGTTACCTCGATTCTCCGGCTCGGCTAAGATCGACACTCGAGGTCCTGCTGATGCCTGAAAATCCGGTCAAGTTCGTCAAGGAAACCTCGATTGACCGATTCTTCAACCAAAGCTTTGGATTTCTTATCCGCCTCGGAATCGGTCTCGCGCACCATTACCTCCTCATCACCAAGGGGCGGAAAACCGGGCGCGAGTATTCGACCCCGGTCAACGTGCTCGAAATGAACGGCCGGCGCTACCTGGTCGCGAGCCGCGGCGAAACCGGATGGGTCCGCAACGCGCGCGCCGCCGGCTCGGTGGTTCTGAAAAAGGGCGCCAAGCAGTGGACCTGCAAAGTGCGCGAGCTTGCGGAGGCCGACCGTCCGCCCGTCATCAAGGAGTTCCTCGATCGATTCGCCTCGTCGGTGCAGCGCTTCTACACGATTCGCGCGGGCGCTCCGGTCGAGGATTTCCGCGCCGTCGCTGCGAGCAACCCGGTCTTCGAGCTCAGCGCGTAGAGGCACGCGCGCGCCAATGAGTATTCCACCTGAGGCTGCTCCGCCCCTTTCATCTGAGCCGCTCACCGAGCCGCTCCCGGAATTTTACGACACCGCCGAGAACCGGGAGCGCGTGCGCTCTACCGTATGGATTCTGGTTGCGATGCTCGCGTACCAGGGCTACACGGCGTCGATCGTCGCGATCGCTTCGCCCTGGGTCGCAAAGAGTTTCGCGCTGAGCGAGTCCGCCCTGGCGCGCGTCTTCGCGTGGCTCGCGCTCGCTGCTCTCGGCTCGATGGTGCTGTCGCGGATGGTGGATCGAACGGGACGCCGGCGCGTGCTGATCTGGTCGTCGATCGTGATTCCGCTTGCTGCTCTCGGTGCAGCGGCCTCGACCAAGCTGGTGATGTTTGTCGCCTGCGCGATCGTGATGAACGCGTTCCTGGGCGCGGCCGCCGCCTCTGCGATCGTGATCCTCGCCGAGGTCCTGCCGATCGCGCGGCGCGCCAACGGCCAGAGCTGGGCGGGAATCGCCGGCGCTGCGGGCAGCGGATTTTGCGTGTTCCTGATGCCGGTGGTCACCTCGACCGGGATCTCGTGGCGATGGCTCCTGGTGCTGGCGGGAGCCGGTTTCGCGATCGCGCCGATGATCTCGCGGATCAAGGAAAGCGAGCGCTGGGCAATCGTCGCAAGCCAGGGCGCGACCGATCGCACGCGTTTCTATGACGTGTTCACGCCGCTCTATCGCAAGCGTTCGATCACGCTGATCGTCTGCACCTTGCTCGCGGCGATCTCGGGTGAGGGCGTCAACTCGTGGGCCTACTTTCACGCCGTCTCGACGGTCGGGTTGTCGCCCACGATCGCGAGCACACTCACGATCATCAGCGGCGGCCTGGGGATGCTCGGGTTTCCAATCGGCGCGTGGGCAGCGGAACGCTTCGGCCGCGTTCCGACAATAGTGGTCTCGGGCCTCGCGGTCTCGACCCTGGCGCTGGGCTATTTCTGGGGACCGCCCGTGCATTTTGCGCATCCTGCGTTGTGGCTCGGCTTCGCGTTCCTGGTCCTCAACACCGGCGCGAACGCATTGATGGTCGCGTCCAACGCGGCGTTCACCGAACTTTTTCCGACCGCGCTGCGCGCCACGATTATCGGATGGTTCGCGCTGGTTGGCGCGGGCGGCGCGCTCGCCGCCGAGGCGACGATCTCGATCCTCGCGCCGCGTTTCGGCGGTATCGCGGGAGTCACCGGATGGCTAAGCTTGCTCGGAATTCCAGCCGCGATCGCAATTGGCCTGCTGATCGACGAGACCCGCGGCCTGCCCCTGGAGGCCGCCGCGAAAGAAGAAGCCTTCCGCGCCGACACCTGAGCTTCGCGTTTTGCACGCGTGTCATTCCCGCGCGTGACCGGCCACACGCGCAATCTCGATTCGGATGGTCGCTGCATGGGATGGGCCTTCGCATATGGCCGCCTCGGGATTTCTCGCGCAACGCTCGAAATGACGAATGAGGGCCATGCAGAGGCCCTGATAGTTGTGTCACTGAGACCTCGATCGTCATTTCGACCGAAGGGAGAAATCCCGGACGATTCGACTACCGAGCGCGGAGCGTTCTGTTACTCTTCGCCAGACGCCGATCGCTCACACGATCTCGAGCACCGTCTCCGCGAATTCTTTCTTTGCGCCGTCCCATACGAATGCCGCCGCTCGCACGAACTTGGCCGACCGAATCGACATCACCACGTACGCCGTATCCGGATAGTCCGGCTCCGACGGATCGAACGAGCACGCTGCGGCGCGATCGGTCGGCGAAAAATACGCGCCATGATCGGGATGCGAATGATACACAATCTTGAGCGCGAGCTTTCGGCGGTCGACCTCGTTCATCACCGCCAGATGCTCCTTCGGCTCCATCAGGAACGCGGTCCGCGCGTCGCGCACAAACGCCGCCGGATCCTCGGCGTGCTTACGATTCTGGATATTGGCGATCGGGCGCACTTCCTCGATCGCCGCGTCGCCGATAATGAAGCCGCAGCATTCGTTCGGGAACTCGCGCTCGCCCTGCGCGATAATCGCGTCGAGACTGGCGCGCGTGATGGTTGCCCGGTTCATTTTGCCTCCGTCGCCAGTTGGACCGCGCGCCGGCGCTCGGCGCCATGAATCATCCGGACCATCGCGAGGTTCATCGGAACGCTGATTTCGTGCCGCGCCGCGAGCTCGACGATCTTGCCGCTCAGCGCGTCGATATCGGTGCGTGCGCGGCGCTTCAAATCCGAAAGCATCGTCGGCCGATGACTGGCGGTCGCCGGGACCAGGCGCTCGTAGAACGCCGTGCGGTAGGCCGCCGCGTCGGCAAACGGCATCCGCACTCCGGCGCGCGCGGCGACCGCGAACGCTTCCTCGATCAGGTCATCTATGATCGCGCGCAGGTCGGCGTCCGCGGCCAGCGCTCCATAAGTCATCTCGAACAAAGCGCCGAGCGGGTTCAGCGCCACATTATAAACCAGCTTGGTCCAGATGATCGGCATGATATCAGCGCATCCGAGCGCAGGCACTCCCGCCGCGTCGATCATCGCGGCGATCTCTCTCGCGCGCCTCTCGAGAGCGGGCGCGGACCCGCGATGCTGCTGCGGGTCGGGGCCGATCGCGACCGGATCGGCGAACACGGTCACGTGCGCGGCGCCCGGATGCGGAATCTCGGCGCCGAAAATCACACGCGCGCCGAGCACTCGCGAAATCCAAAAACGCTCGGCGAGCGCCTCGATATTTCCGAGCCCATTTTGCATCGACACGATCAATCCATCGTCTGCAAGGCGATCCGAAATCGCATCCGCGATCGACGCCGTGTCGTAAGACTTCACCGTGCACAGGATCAGATCGTAGCGTCCCTCGAGCTCGGCGGGATCGGTGGCAAGCTCGAGCCCGTGCGCACGCGATTCGCCGAGAATTCCGGTCACGTGCAGTCCGTCGCGCGCGATCGCGGCCAGATGAGCCTGCCGCCCCAGCATCGTGACGCGATGGCCCGCCAGATGCAGCCGTGCGCCGACGATCGAGCCGATCGCGCCCGCGCCTGCAACCAGAATTCGTCCCGCAGCCATCGTGGTGAAGTTACGATCCGCCCGCGCGCCAAACAATCCGCCAGGCGCCAATTTCCCGGCGCTTGCCGAGCGCGCTTTCAAGCGGCTAGATACCGAAGGCATGGAACGCACTTCGGTACGCCTTGGCGGAGTCGAGCTTTCGAGTTCGATCATGAACGCTTCGGGTCCGCGCTCGGCCGAGCGCGGCGAAATCTACGAGCTCGCGGCGGTGCATCGCGGCGCGATCGTGTTCAAGTCGTGCAACCGCGCGGGGCTCGAGACTCCCGACAATCTCAAGAACGCCGGCGTCGAGCATTTCGCCGCGCTCGCGGGCGAGCTTGCGCCGCGCGGCAAGAAGATTATCGCGAGCATCGTCGGCGCCAGCGAGGAGGAATTTATCGCGATCGCGAAGCGCCTCGATCGCGCGGGCGTGGCGATCCTTGAGCTCAACCTGGCCGACGATTACGTACAGCGCGCGCTCGCGCCGTTCGCCTCGCTCGATCGCGCCAAGTCGCTGATCGGCGGGGTGCGGGCCGAGGTCGGATGCGTGCTCGCGGTGAAGCTTCCGCCCGCGGCCGGATTTTCCGCGCGCGCGATCGCGGACCTGCTCAAGTCGATGCGCGTGGCGATCGCGGTATGCCAGAACGATTTGCCTAAAGACCTCGAAGTCGATATCGCGACCGGAGTCGCCAAAGGCAACGAGCGTGCGCTCTCGCACGCGCACTCGATCTATCGGGAGAGCGAAGGGTTGCTCGACGTCGTCGCCGTCGGCGGAATCAACACCGGCCGCGACGCGTACCTGGCGCATCTGACCGGCGCGAAAGCGGTGCAGGTCGGCTCGGCGTTGATCAAGGAAGGGGCGGGCGCACTCGGCCGAATCGATCGCGAGCTCGACGCGCTGCTCGCCGAGCACGGCAAGCATTCAGTCGGCGAGATCGTAGGCAAGCTGAGCTTCGAGTATCGGCACTAACGGCTCGAGACTCGATACCAACCCCTGGACGAACAGAATGTACGCCTACGAAATCTCGAACTGGATTGGGTTTCTCACGGTCGCGGCCGGCGTGATGGCGACGTTGACTGGGCTCATCTTCGTCGCCGTGTCGATCAACCTGACGCGTATCCTCGAAGTGCGAGGCGTATCGGACCGCGCGGCCGAGGCGATCCTTCAGCTCCTCGGCGTTCTCGTCATCTGCATGATCGCGCTGGAGCCAAGACAATCAACCGCGATTCTTGGACCGGAAATTACGGCGAGCGGATTAATCATCTGGATGTTCATGACGCGCCTCCAGTACCGCGCGGCGGCGTCGGATCAAAAACGCCCATTGATTTCAACCGCCACCTCTCATCTCGTGCCGCTGATGTTTGTTGTCGCCGGAATGTCGTTGACCGTCGGCGCCTTTGGAGGCCTCTACTGGCTCTCAGCCGGGATCATCTATTCGATGACGATCGGCGTCTCAAACGCCTGGGTCCTGCTGGTCGAGATTCTGCGCTAGCCGACGCACCTAATCGGAAGCGCGGAAAATGTCGACAGTATGAGTCCAATCGTCGCGGCGAATCGTGTAGTGATTTCGCTCCAGAGTCGGCTCGTATCGAAGGAACTTGAATCCGCACTTCACAAGTACGTGAATCGAACCCTGGTTTTCAGGACGCGCGAAGGCGCCGAGCTCGGAAAGTTTCAGGTCCCGAAATCCATATATGAGAGACGCCCGTACGAGTTCGGTGGCGAATCCCTGGCCCTGATAGGAGGGATGGATGAAGTAACTGACTTCTGTGCCCCAACCCGGAGCGTTCGGGTCTTTATTTAGACCGCCCCAGCCAATCACGCGGTCCTCGGATCGGTGCACGGCGGTCCAGGGGGCGAATCCATTTGCTTGCCGGGAAGTCTCGTATCGACGGAGCCAGTTCTCGCACTGGTCGCGAGACTCAGCCCAGAACGTGAACCTCATGTGACGCTGATTGCCCTGGATCTCGTAGAGTGGATCGACGTCCGAATCTCTGAACTCCCGGAGAACCAAGCGGTCGGTGTGGAGCACAGCCATGGACCGTCCCTTACCACTCAGAGAACGAAAACAGAAAAAGCGTTGGCGTCCCCGACGGGATTTGAACCCGTGTTACCGACGTGAAAGGCCGGTGTCCTAGGCCGAGCTAGACGACGGGGACGTTGGCGCGAAGCCTGAAAATACGAACGCGCGCTGTGCGCGCGCCTGACTGCCGAAACTATCAGAGCCGCAAGAAGCGGAGCAAGTCGTTCCGGCCGGCGGTCGAGCCGCGCGAAAGCTCATCCGCTGAAGCGAACCGTGCCGACGATTTCAGAGACTGATTTGTGA
>JBAPSR010000403.1:0-1790 GCA_049281755.1 Binataceae bacterium (SeqCode) | reverse complement strand
TTTGAACAGCCGCCGCGATAGAAAAACTTCGGACGCTTTCAGCGCCGCCGCGCGAGCCGCGTCGTCGCCGCTCGCGCCCGCGTACGCCGTGAGCGCGCGCATCGGAAGCAGGCTTTCCATGAACGATGAAGTGTCGGCGCGGGGATTCCGGTCGCAATTCCATCCGCCGTCGGGCCATTGCCAATGCAGCAGCCGTTCGACCAGGCGCTCGCTTCGGTCGTCTCCAATGCCCAGCCGCGTGACGGCGAATAGCGCGTTGCCCTGCTGCGAGGCGCATCGGCGATAGCGTCCTAGAATTTTCGGAACGCCTTCGGCGCTGCGGGATTTGGGAACGGCGCTCTTCGACTCGAACTCCAGGTAGAAAGGTTTGCTGAGCCAGTGATTGAGCACTTGATCGCGCATCGGCAGCAGCGACTCGTCGCCTGCCGGATATCCGATATCGGCCAGGGCAGCCAGCGTCCAATGCGATCCGTGGTATTTCGAGTCTACTTTCACCTCGCGCACGAAGTGCTGGTCGCGGCCCGCGAGCAACGCCTTCACGCGCGGCGAGTTGCGAATCTCCTGCTCGAGGTCTTTGATTTTCCGCGAGCGGGGATCTTCCCCGAGAGCACCGACCATCACCTTCCAGCGAATCGAAGGCTCGTCGCTGTGCAGCAGTCTTTCGATCAGCGGAGTTCGATCTTTCTTCACGACAAAATAAACCCGCGCAGCGTGTCCATGAAACGCGCGCGGTCGTCGGTCACGATCCCATGCCCCGCCTTGGCGAAGCGCACCAGGCGCGCGAGTCCGTGCGGCAGCGCGGCGGCGATATCCTCAGAGTCGGCGGGCGGAGTGATGGGATCCTCGTCGCCCGCCAGCACCAGCGTCGGGCACTTGATGCGCGGCAAATCCGGCAAAAGATTGAACGACGTTTCGATCACGCGCAGGTAGTGCCCGGTCAGCGCTTCGTTGGAGATCATCCGCGCAAACATTTCCATAAGGTGCGGATCGGGCAGGTAGCTGTAGAGCGGCATGCACAGGCGCAGATAGTCGGGTCCGTTTTTCGCCGACGGATCGGCGAAAAACCGCGCTGCCGCTTCCGCCGCCTCGCGTCCTCCGCGGCGCTCGAAGGCGGCGAACACGCGCGCGAGATCGACGCGCGCCGCCGTGCTGCACAAGATGAGCTTCGCCGGATGGTCGGGATGGCGCGTCGCGTACGCCATCGCGACCATCCCGCCGAACGACGTGCCCATCACGATTGGCCGCTTGATTTCGAGCGCCTCGCAGAAGGCGTGCACGTCGTCGCCCCAGTGATCGAGCGTCCAGCGCTCGGGACCGGTGCGGTCGCTGCGGCCGGCACTGCGATGATCCAGGTAGATGACCTGCGCGATATCGGCCAGCGGCGAGAAGTCGGGCTTGAAGACCGAGTGATCGGCGCCGGGTCCGCCATGGAGCATCAGGAGGGTCGGACGCTCGCGCATCCGCGGGCCGTCGGGAACCAGCGATGCGCCCTCGACGTCGAAGAACAGCCTGCCGTCGCCAATTTGAACGCGCATGGCGATCGATTACTAAATTTCGCGCCGCGCTGTCGACCGTCGCGGGATGCTGTCGCGCGCGTCCAACAGGTCATTGCCGTGGGAGTGCCTGCCACGCGAGGAATCCCGAGGCGGTTATGCACTGAGTCCGCGTTTCATGCAGCGTCCCCTCATCGTGAGCGCGACTATAGCGATGCGAGGTCTAGCGGTGCTGGCGCGGCGCGGGCTTTCTATCCACAGTGCCGGGCGTTTTGATCTCCAGGCTTTTCCACAGAT
>JBAPSR010000402.1:0-2167 GCA_049281755.1 Binataceae bacterium (SeqCode) | reverse complement strand
CGACGGTGCTATCGCGATGACGCTCGGTAAACGCCTGCACCAGGTTATGCAGCGCGCCCGCGGGATAGCGCATTCCGAAAGTCGGGGTGACGCCACCTTCGCGCAGCCGCGCCGCGAAGTCCATCAGTGGGCCGCGGATAAACTCGTCGCTGGCCGAGACTCGCGCCTGCCCGGTCGGGCGCAGCTCGCCGCCGATCGTTCTGACGCCCAGGCCCAGATCGACGCGCGGCTCGATAATGTTCCATCCGTGAATCATCAGCACGATCGCGCGGCCGTGGCGCTCGACAATGCTGGTCACGCGCTCCGCGATCATCTCGAGGATCCACGGCGCTTGCTCGGCGAGTTGGGTCAGGCGATTGCAGTCGAGCTGGTTGCGATCCATCCCGAAGTTGATCAGCGCCGCCGCGCCGAGGCGCCGCGCGAGCTCACGCGCGATGTCCGCGGTGTGGAGATCGTTTACCTTGGGATGCAGCGTCGCGCGCGAGGCCGCGCCGGCGCGGCCGCCATGCGGTGCGATGAGCAGAATCGGAGAGTCAGCCTCGATCGTTTGCAGCCAGGTGGCCGCCTGTTCGAGGCCGACCGCGGCGCCGCTCATGACGCCGCGACTCGCGCGGTGCGCGCGTGCAGCACGAACGACGCGACGAAGTAGTAGACGATAAAGCTGAGCGATACTCCGAGCATGATCGGATTTACTACCGGCAGCATCGGGAGCATCGCGAAGGTCACTATCGCCCACAGAATTCCGTACGCGAGCGTCACCGGCCGCAGCGGGACCGTGCGGCTCGGATAGATATATCTGATCGGGACGAACACCATCACCGCGAAAATTATCAGGATCGCCCAGTTGATCACGCTCGGCCAATGCAGGCAGTACAGGTAGAACGCGACGATATTCCAGTAGTTCGGAAATCCGAGAAAATAATGATCGTCGGTCTTCGCGTCGGTCTGGCAGAAGCCGTACACGCTCGCCAGCATGATGAAGCACGCGAGCACGAGTCCGGGAATCGACTTGGGAATGATGCCCGCTTCGAGCATCAGGAAGACCGCCGCGACGGTATAGGTCAGGTAATCGACGATATTGTCGAGCAGCGAGCCGTCGAACGAGGGCACGCGATGCTTCACGTCAACCCAACGCGCCAGCGCGCCGTCGCTGGAGTCGATGAAGATCGCGATACCGATCGCGACGAACGACATCGGGAAGTTCTGCTCCGCCGCGTAGTAGATCGCGAGCAATCCCGCCGCCGCGCCGAGCGCGGTGTACAGATGCACCGCCCACGCGCAGGCCAGCAGAATACGCTGGCGCGGCAATGGTCCGGAGATGGTTCCCGCCGCGCTGGTCATCGTATTCTCACTTGGGCATCGTCACTTGGCGGGCTTCACGTGACGCGGCCCGAAGTGATCTTCGAGCACGGTCATGAATGGGCCGCATGCGCGATGGCGTTTGACCAGGAGCATCGCTTCTTCGAGCGACATCTGGCGGCACGCGCGCAGGTACGCGATCGCGAGGGTCGGCGCGCGATTCATTCCGGCGTTGCAGTGCAGGTAAACCCGGCGGCGGGTTTTCATTAGCTCGCACAAATCCTCGAGCGCAACTTCCAGCCGCTCGGCCATCGCGTCCGCGCTGCCGTCCTGGATCGGAGTGCGCACGAACATCATCCCGCGCGCATCATACTCGCCGCGCAGCTCCGCCGCGCTGAGCCCGTTGACGCGCAAGTCCTCGTCGTCCTGAAGATTGTGCACCGCGGTGATGCCGTAGGTCTCTTTGAGCCATCCGATATCTTCGGGCGCGGGATATTCGCCGATCAGCAGCTCCTCGGTGATCTCGCTCACGGAGGGACGGCGGTCGCCGCGTGTCGAGCGCGGATGGCCGTCGGAGTTTTTGCCAAACCAGTCCATCGTCTTGAATTTAGCCGCCTCGGAATAGTCAATTCCAGTATGCCATCATTTGCCCAGCCGCGTCATTGCCGGGTAGTACATCGATTCGGGCTGCCCGCCTGTTTCCATTCGTAGAGCCAGATCGAGGCGAGGGTCGACGCGGCGTCGGCGATCTGCCCGGTGAAGAGCGCGGAGTCGTGGGCGAACAGCGCGTCGGCGTATGCCGATCGATCGCCTCCAGCCGCGCGCGCGGCGCGATCATCGGCGGTGATTCGGCCGACGATCGCGTGCG
>JBAPSR010000401.1:0-2748 GCA_049281755.1 Binataceae bacterium (SeqCode) | reverse complement strand
TGGCAGCATCGGTTTCGTCCGTTCCGCATCGGACGAACGTTTTTGATTGTGCCGCCGTGGGAGCGCGCGTCGCAGGCGCGCCGGATGAGTATCGTGATCAAGCCGGCTCGCGCCTTCGGCACGGGGCATCATCCATCCACCGCCGGCGCGCTGCGCGCGATCGAGGAGATCGCGTCGGACCGCGGCGCGATTCGCAGCGCGCTCGATGTCGGCACCGGCTCGGGGTTGCTGGCGATCGCCCTGCGGATGCACGCAGCGGCTCGCATCGTCGCGATCGATATCGATGCCGACGCGCTCGAAAACGCGCGCGATAACGCCGATCTGAACGGCGCAGGCCGGGCGATCCGCTTCTCGGCGGTTCCGCTGCACTCGGTGCGCGGACGCTTCGACCTGGTGATCGCGAATATCCTGGCCGGCGTGCTGATCGAGATGGCGCCCGACCTCGTGCGCAGACTCGCGCCCCGCGGCGACCTGGTCCTCGGAGGAATTCTCGCCAGCGAATCGCGCGGCGTGATCGGCGCATACCGCAAGCTGGTCCGGCCCGTGTCCGAGAGGCGCAGCCGTGGATGGGCAACGCTGAGGTTCGCGCGATGAAAACTCCGCCGCGCTTCGCGATAGCAGCTTCGCCGACCGCCGACGGCGGCGCCCGCGTGACGGGGGCCGAGGCGCATCACATGCGCGACGTGATGCGGATCGCTCCGGGCGAAACGATCACGCTGATCGACGCGAATGGATTGGAATATTCCGCGAGCCTCGAACGCTACTCGCGCGCCGGCGCCGAGCTTCGGGTCCTCGCGACACGCCAAGCTGCGCCGCGCGCGCGGCTCATCCTGGCGCAGGCTATCATCAAGGGTCCGCGGATGGATTTTATCGTCGAAAAGGCGGCCGAGTTGGGCGCGACCGAACTCTGGCCAGTCATTTGCGCGCGTGGTCTTGTGCGCACGCCCGGGTCTGAACGACACGCGCGATGGAACAGGCTTGCGATCGCGGCTTCGAAACAGAGCATGCTCGCGCCGCCGATGCGGGTGCGCGAGGCGATCGATTTCCGCGGCTTGATTCGCGACGCGCCGCGCGAAACGCTCAACTTGATTTGCTCGGCAGGAGCAGAGCCGATCGGCGCGATTCTCGAGCGCGCCACTGCGCACGCGATGCTGATCGCAATTGGACCCGAGGGCGATTTTGACTTAAACGAGCTCGCAGCGGCGTCCGAAGCCGGGTTCGCGCCAGTAGGACTCGGACCGGCCCGGCTGCGCAGCGAGACCGCGGCGCTGGCCGCACTCGCGATAGCGGGGCAATTCCTCGCGCGCGGGGTATAATAACGCACCACGGAGGATACTCACGCGTGCCGCACAAGTTCGCGTTCATAATGGATCCGCTCGAAGGCGTCCTGGTCGACAAGGACACGACGTTCGTCTTTATGCTCGAGGCGCTACGGCGCGGGCATGAGATTTACTTCCTTGGCCTGCGCGACCTTTACGCGCGGGGGCCGCAAGTCATGATGCGCGCGCGGCGCTGCGAGGTGATGCGCGCGACGCCGCACTTTCGTTTTCTCGACGAAGGCGACGACTACGCGATCGAGCATTTCGCCGCGGTCTGGATGCGCAAGGATCCGCCCGCAGACGCGAACTACCTCTACGCGACGATGCTGCTCGGCCTGGCCGACCCGCGCCGCACCTTCGTGCTCAACAACCCTTCGGGACTGCGTGAAGCCAACGAGAAGCTCTACGCGCTCAACTTTCCCGGCGCGATTCCGCCTACGCTCGTCACCTATGAATCGGCGCGGCTGCGCAAATTCATGGCGGAACAGGGCGGCCAGATGATCGTCAAACCGCTCGACGGACATGGCGGTGAAGGCGTGTTCTACGTTGAGACCGCCGACCGCAACCTCGGCGCGATTCTCGAATCGATTACCCATTTCGAGACCCGTCCGATCATGGCGCAGCGCTACCTGCCCGAGGTCCGCGCAGGCGACAAGCGCCTCATCGTGCTTGACGGCGAGCCGCTCGGCGCGATGCTGAGAGTTCCGCGCGAAGACGAGCATCGCGGCAATATCCACGTCGGCGGCACCTGCGTGAAGGCGCCGATCACGGCGCGAGATCGCGAAATCTGCGTGATGCTGAAGCCCCGGCTTGTGCGCGACGGACTGTGCTTCGTCGGGCTCGATATAATCGGCGACTTCCTGACCGAGGTGAACGTCACCAGTCCGACCGGCGTGCAGGAGATCGATCGCCTCGACGGCGTGAGCCTGGAGGCAAAGGTGCTCGATTTCGTCGAAGCGCGATGCGCGCAGCTATCGCGCTAGCGCGGGCCGAGCGGCATGCCGACGGTTGCATGCGCGGCAGAGTACCGGTACGAATGATCGTTCGTGCTCCGCGCGAAACGGTGGGCAGGTAGCTCAGTCGGTAGAGCAGAAGACTGAAAATCTTCGTGTCGAGTGTTCGATTCACTCCCTGCCCACCAAAATTCGCTGAAACCCAGAAGTTTTAACGGCCACTCGGGAGCAAGAAGACTGCGCCCGCGGCTGTCTCACTTCCGAATTTCGGCGATCAACTCCTCACCGACCAGCGGGCTCGTGACGAGCCTGAGTCGCTCTGCAAGCGCAAAACCGTATCCATAGAGCCGCTCGCGGAGCGTAAAAGGTTTACCAGCTTCGCCCCTCTCCATGGATCGCCCCACGATAAAATTGTCGCCCGCGTTTCGGATAGTGGTGAAGATCTTTGCGTGGGTGAATGTCGCTCGGCGAACGAT
>JBAPSR010000400.1:0-2727 GCA_049281755.1 Binataceae bacterium (SeqCode) | reverse complement strand
TTCGGCGATCCGATCAGAATGGCCAGCGCGCTGGTGGACAACACCGACCTGCAACCGCTGATCGATCGCATCAGAGCATTCCTCGCGCGCCCCGACTGATCGCGGACGGCACTGCTCGCCGTCGATGGCTTTTCGATTACTCGCAGACCAGATCTGTCGCGCGGAAGAATCACCGGCTAAAGCCGGTGCCACCTTCAGAGGAGTCCTTCGGAGTGCGAGAGGATGATTGTGTGAGTGCCGCCCTGATCTGGACAAGGTTGCGCCTTGAATTTTTGATTCCGGGCGTTTAGCGGTGGGTTCGTTTGGTATCTTTTCTAGGGGCCTAAAAAATAATCTCCTTCAAAATGCTGGCGATTTTGCCGATTGGCTTCGTTTTCGACGTCTTTTTGGTACACCGATTTTTCCCGCCATCCGGCACCGCGTCCGTGGTCTCCCACCCACTGGGGAACGCGCTCGCAAGTATGGTCCTTGAACATGTGAGCACTACTTCCACGAGGGCATTATAGCACATCCGGATTTATCGACAAGGCGGGAACAGTTCACAATCAAACCACCAAGGCACAAAAGAAAGCCGCGAAGCAGAAGCCGGTCCTTCTGAAAGATAGCCCCAGCTATCTTTTTTCTGTCTTTCCTGGTGTCTTGCTGTTTGACTGTTGAATTGAATTTTTGTTCTAAGTGGCACGGGCTTCAGCCTGTGTTCTGCGGCTCTTGACCAATCAAACCACCAAGGCACAAAGGAAAGCGACGAATCAGTCATGAACAAATCTCGCAGAAATTTAACGAGAAAGTGATCCATCTTCAGCTCCTCTGTCGGCTCTTCCGCGTTGCCATCGGGCATTCCTCAGGGCCCGATGAGAACCATAGACGTGTCTGAAAACAATAAGTACCCAAGGGTGAAAGGAGTAAATCGACGCCAATTCTTGTCGCTTGGCATGGGCATCGTGTCGGCGGCAGGCATCGGCGTGGTCGCGAATCCCGGCGAGTCGAAAGCCTGGGCCGATGTCGCCCTCACCGAGGACGGACTTGCATCTGACGCCCGGGCGCGCCGCAACGGCTCGGTCAATCGCGCCTACGACTATCTCTCATTCGCGATGGACGCGTATCAGGATGGTCGGACGCAACGACTGGTTCAGAGCTTTGCCGATTCGCAGCAACTGGGCAGCACTGCCTTCGTGTACGATAACTCTCTCGCCATCCTCGCCTACCTCGAGCGCGGGAAGCGCGATGACGTGGCCCGCGCGATGCTGCTCGGAGACAGTTTCCTTTACGCGCAGGCGCACGACCCGACCTACACCGACGGCCGGGTGCGGCAAGCCTATTGGGTCGGCCCATTCACGCTGCCGTTTACCAGCAACGACTCGTACTTTGTCCGCGCGAACGGCAGTGTCAATCTCGTCGGCGCGCCGTGGTTCTTCCAGGGCAGCTCGGTCTCGGACATGAGCTGGGTGGCGATCGCGCTGGCGCGCTTGTATGCGCGCACCGGCAAGTCGCCCTACCTCCGGGGCTCGATGCGCCTGGGGCAGTGGATCGTCGACAATGCCTTCGACACCGCGGGCCTAGGCGGCTACAGCGCCGGCGTGGACGGCAACAACAACAGGCTGAATTTAACCAAGCTGACCGAGCACAACATCGACGTCTACGGGCTCTTCACCAACCTGCTGGCGCCGCTCACCGGTGATGCCGAGTGGACGCGCCTTGGCCAACACGCGCTGGACTTCATTGCGCTTGTGTGGAACGCCGAGGGCGGCTTTTTCTACACCGGCTCGAGTGACGGAGTGACCATCGACACCGACGTGGTGCTGGAAGAGGTGCAGGCACAGGGCTACCTCTCGTTGCTGGACCGCCGCTATGACGACGCGCTCGACTGGACCAAGACCAACCTGATCGGTACGGACACGCCGCAATCTCTTAACCCAGCCCTGACGGGCAACTTGCGGTTGAGCGGAGTGAGCTTCAGCAACGTCAGCCGGCATGCGACCGAGCGGGCGAACCCGAGCGATCCCTTGCCTGACCCGGATGCTGTCTGGTTCGAGGGGACGGCGCACATGGTGGCGGCCCTGCTGGCCCGCAGGCTTCGAGCCAGGGAAGACCTGGCAACCTTCGATGGCGACGTCGCGACCGCTTCGGAATACTCAGGTCAAATCATCCTTGCCCAGACCGAACTCGGTCGTGGCCAGGTCGTCAATGGGCTCGTGATTCCCGATAGATCGGGCGTAGTCGCCGCATCTAGCGTACTCAACACCGGAACGGGGTTCTCTTACTACCCGAACGTGCACCTTGCCGCCACGTCGTGGTACCTGATCGCCGCATCGGCGGGCAATCCGTACCGCCTATGAGCCTCCATCGGAGTTTCAGGCCAGTCTCCGGCCAAAAGCCCCCGCATCACTCGACAATCCAGCTAACTGCCGACACTTACACTCACCTAACGGCGAAGTCCAAGGGCGAGCTGGCGGAAAAGATGGACGTCATTACTTAGTCGGGCAAAGAGCTCGACGAACTAGCTCCAATTTTTAATCGTCCACCAGCGATTCAGGTGTCAGGCCAGCGCGGCAAGTGCGTCGAGAAGGGTGCGCCCGACAGTGCCGCCCGGAGCTCGCTGACGAATTCTCGCGCTGCTTGTCGCCCGTTGGGGAATTGGTCGTTTCGATCCCAGCGCCATGCTGCGACCATCGCAAGCATCAGGACCCGGCATTCGCGGAGCAGTTGTTGATCGGTGCTCCGGTAGAG
>JBAPSR010000399.1:0-1770 GCA_049281755.1 Binataceae bacterium (SeqCode) | reverse complement strand
TGCCGGCGTCGAGCACCCGCACCGCCGTGATCGGCTGAACCTCGCGCCCGAAGACCGGGCGCGGCGGCACCTGGGTGGAGGTGTGCGGCAGGTCGATCCAGAGCTCCTGCCCGTGCGCGCTGAGTTTCCATTTGGGCGCGACGCCGATAAATCCGAAGCGCAGCTCCGACACGGCTGCGTTTTGCGTGATCGTCGCCGAGTTGAGCGCCGCCGGGCTCGTAGCCGAGTGCGCCGCCCGCGCACCCAGCAGCGCCATGCTAAGCGCCGCAACGATCGCGAGCGTTGCCGCGCTTGCGTCCGTGCCGAATTTTTTTCCGCCTCTCACCACCACCGCCGCCTTGGCATGATCCGCCGGGCGTCAGCCGCCGTCTTTCTTAAGCCGCGCGCGCATCGCGGCGAGTACGTTTAATGCTTCGACGGGAGTCAGCCGATCGATCTCGAGCGCGCGCAGTTCGTCCACGACGCGGCTCTCGACCGGCGCGAACAAACCGAGCTGCGGTGCGGCGCGCTCGGCGCTGCGTTCGTGGGCTAGGCGCACGCCGCCGGTTTCATCGAGCTCGCCCTGTTCGAGGTTGGAAAGGATTTCGCGGGCGCGCGCGATAATCGAATCGGGCAGCCCGGCCAGCCGCGCGACTTCAATTCCGTAGCTGCGCGAGGCCGGCTGCTCGATCACCCGGCGCAGAAACAGCACCTCACCGCCCCATTCACGCACCGCCATGCTCAAATTCTTAACTCGCGGACGCTCGCGCGCAAGGTCGGTCAGCTCATGGAAATGAGTCGCGAACAGCACCTTGGCGCGCGCCGAATCGTGCAGGTATTCGGCGACGGCCCACGCGATCGCCAGCCCGTCGAAGGTGCTGGTTCCGCGCCCGACCTCGTCGAGCAAGAGCAGGCTGCGGTCGGTCAAGCCGCCCAAGAGCCGCGCGGTCTCGCTCATTTCCACCATGAAGGTCGACTCGCCGCGCCGCAGCTCATCGCGCGCGCCGATTCGGGTCATCACCGAATCGACGATCCCGATCGACGCCTCGGTTGCCGGCACGAAGCTTCCGAGATGCGCCATGATCACGATCAGCGCGACCTGGCGCAGGTAGGTCGATTTGCCCGCCATGTTCGGGCCCGTGATCAGCAGGAGTTGGCGCGTGTCGGGGTCGGCGTCGAGGTCGTTGGGCACGAACTCGCCCGCGCGCATCCCGGCTTCGAGGACCGGATGCCGTCCGTCGCGGATTCGGATTCGGCGCGAGGAGTTCATTGCCGGGCGCACGTAGCCGCGCCGGCGTGCGACTTTCGCCAGCGACGCGAGCGCGTCGAACTCGCCAATTGCGCGCGCCGCCAACAGGATCGCCGCGCTATGCGCCTGCAGGTCGCGCAGCAGCCCGGTGAAAAGTTGGAGCTCGAGTTCCTTGAGTCCGCTTTGGGCCGAAAGAATCTTGCGTTCGAGCTCCTTGAGCGCCGCGGTCGTGTAGCGTTCTCCGCCTGCGATGGTCTGCTTGCGTTCGTAGTCCGCGGGCACGCGCTCGAGGTGGGTCTTGGTGACCTCGATATAGTAACCGAACACGTTATTGTAACGGACTTTGAGCGAGGCGATTCCCGTGCGCTCGCGCTCCGAGACCTCCAGGCGCGCCAGAACCTCGCGCGCGCCCGACGCGAGAGCGCGCAGTTCGTCGACCTCGGCGCTGTAGCCCGCGCGAATCAGATTGCCGTCGCGCGGGTTCACCGGAGGCTCGTCGCCGAGCGTGGCGTTGATCAGGGCGGCGAGCGCGGGATCGGGCG
>JBAPSR010000398.1:0-2984 GCA_049281755.1 Binataceae bacterium (SeqCode) | reverse complement strand
GGCCGCGGCCCTTGGCGCCATCCGTGCGCGCGCCATCGTGATGCCCTGCACCACCGACCTTTATTTTCGAGTTCGCGACAACGAGCTCGAAGTCGCGCAGATGCCGAACGCGGAGCTGCGACCCATTACTTCCATCTGGGGGCATGTCGTCGCCTTGGGCGTGAATCCGCCCGACGACGAGTTCATCGACTCGGCGCTGCGCGAATTGCTGGCCGCGTGAGCGTGCTCGCCAAAATCTACAACTGGTTCATCGAGGGCTTCGACACCGCCATCCCTCGATTCAGACTTGTTTTAGCGAAGGTATATATTTTCGCGTTCGGCTACGCGTGCGGCGTACCTGCGGGATATTTTATCAGCTTGCGATCGTCGTCGTCGGCAAGGATCGGATGACGCAGGCATTCGCCCTTGAGCCAGCGCGTGGTCACGTCGTCGCTGAGCGCGACGCCCTGCGCGTCCACCGCCCAGGTGCGGCGATTGATCGTGTTGTGATTGAAGGTCTTGCCGCATCCACGGCAGGTGAAGCCGAGCCGCGAGCCGCCGCCGGCAACGATCGATTCAAGCGTCCTGACTCTCCACTCGTGGGTCCGCCAGGCTGAGATCGGTTCCGACTGCATAATGCCTCCACGGCGATGGTTGCGAAGTTTCTCGAGCCCGCGATCTTTCGCGCGCTCTCTAATGGCTAGCCCGGCTTTTTACGCTCGCCCGGGCTGCGGACCGCGCTTGCGGCGAATCGGCGATCAGCGACGCTTGCGCGAGCCCTTGGCGGCAGGTTCGTCTTTGGGCCGGTACTGATCGACTTGCAGCTTGCGGCCTGAGAGTTCGGTGTCATGGAAGAAATGCGCAGCGTTGATCGCGTCGTCAACTTCGATCATCTCGACGAAGCCAAACCCTCGCGACACGCCCGAAAGCTTGTCGGTGATCACCAGTGCTCCGCCGACCTTACCGACTCGTGAAAACAGCGTGGTCAAATCATCGCGCGTAACCGATTCCGCCAGATTTCCGACATAAACTCTGGGCACTTTATACCTCCGTCGATGAACCGAACCGGGAAGCGCGGAGATGCTTATTGCGGCGCGAACAATCGCCGCGCTCCGCGTCCCCTTTCTCGGAAATGACTGGGCGGGCATCGCCTGCCCGCCCAGCTTTGTTTAGATATTACCAGCGGTTTCCGCCGCCACCACCGCGGCGCTCTCCGCCGCCACCACCGCCGCCGCCTCCTCCACCACCGCGACGTTGTCCGCCACCACCGCCGCCGCCTCCGCCAAAGCCCGACTCGCGCGGCTTGGCTTCGTTGACGCGGATGTTGCGTCCCTTGAGCTCGGTCTCGTTCAGGAGCTGGATTGCCTTTGCAGCTTCCTCCGGCGTCGACATCTCGACGAATCCGAATCCCTTTGACTGGCCTGAGAACTTGTCCGTGATGACCGCGGCGCTCTGCACCGCACCGGCCTGCGCGAACAGGTCTTCGAGGTCGTGGCTGGTAACCGAGTAGGCAAGGTTGCCTACGTACAATTTGCTGGGCATTAAGTGCCCCTCCATCAGTAAATGCCGGGAAGCAATCGAACAGAGACCCCGGGACCATCCCGGGTCTGAGTACAGGAAGGCATCCGAGCGTTATGGAATGATAATAGGTTTTTTTCCTTCCTGAGGATAGAGGTGAACGCACGGAACACCGAGAACCTCAACAACCGCGCGGATCTTTTTCATCTTTCCGGCAACAGGTGCAGCCTGGCGCGCGCCTACGACATGCGCGTCGGGTTGACGGATGAATCGGCGCAGCCTTTAATGCGCACCATGGCTGGAATTGTTTCATACGGCTCTTATATCCCGTACCGGCGGCTCAAACGGGCCGCGATCGCGCAGATGCTGGGAGTTGCCGCCTCGAAGGGCGAGCGCTCCGTCGCGAGCTTCGATGAGGATTCAGCCTCGATGGCGGTTGAGGCGGTGCGTGACGCGCTCAAGGCCGCTCCCGCCGCGTCGGCACCGATTGGAGCGTTGATCTTCGCGACCACCACTCCGCCCTACGGCGAAAAGCTCAATGCCGCGATTGTCGCCGCCGCCACCCGGATGCCGCCGAATATCCGCGCGGTCGATCTGACCGGCTCGGTGCGCGCGGGTATCTCTGCGATTCTGCAGGGCGCCGACGCCGCGTCGGGCTCGAAGACCAACGCGATCGTCGCGATCGGCGATGCGCGCCTGGGCGCACCCGAAGGCAAAGCCGAGCAGCAGAACGGCGACGGCGCGGTCGCTTTCGTGCTCGGAACCGAGAACGTCATCGCGGAAATCGAAGCCACCGCTTCGCTGACCCGCGAGTTCATGGACACCTGGCGTGCGCCCGGCGAGCGCTTTGGACATTCGTGGGAAGAACGCTTCACGCTGACGCAGGCGTACTCTCCCCTTTTGGGCAAAGCGATTGCCGACGTTCTGGCGAAGGCGAAAGTCGCGCCCGGCGACCTGACCAAAGTTATCCTCGACGCGCCTAATCCGCGCGCCGCCGACGAGATTATCCGCGGCATGAAGCTCGATCCTGCCAAGCTTGGCGACAACTTCGCGCTTACCGTCGGACAGACCGGCGCAGCGCATCCGGGCCTGATGCTCGCCGGTGTGCTGCCCTCGCTCAAACCGGGAGAGCGCGTGCTGGTCGCCTCAGTCGCCGATGGCGCCGACGCGATCGTGCTGCGCGCGACGCCGGCGATCGCGAGCTTCAGGCCAGTCCGCTCGGTCGGGATGCAGATAGAATCCAAGGGCGACGTAACCTACGGCAGCTACCTCAAGTGGCGCGAGATTCTGCCGACTGAGCCTCCGCGCCGTCCTGATCCGGACCGTCCTGCTGGACCGCCGATGCTTCGATCGCAGCAGTGGAAGTTTGGGTTCATCGGCTCGAAATGCACCGCGTGCGGAACCCCGCAGCTTCCGCCGCAGCGGGTATGCTTCAAGTGCCGCGCGTTCGACAAGATGGAGCCGTACGCGTTCGCCGATCGCACCGC
>JBAPSR010000397.1:0-1644 GCA_049281755.1 Binataceae bacterium (SeqCode) | reverse complement strand
GGGAATCCGCGCCACGGTCGCCGCGCTCGCGGTCGAAGACGCTCCGCGGCTGGCGCGCGATATCGCCTCGGCGATCGCGCCTCGCGCATCCGCCAGCGCGGTGTAGTCAGAGGCGATGAAGATTTCGGGTTTGCTCCGAGCGTCCGGCCAAAAAAAAGGGCGGTCCGAAGACCGCCCGAAATTCTTTCGACGTCGGATCCGCTTACGATCCCTTGGGCAGCCCGAGCACGCGCTCGCCGATGATGTTGTGCTGGATCTGATTGGTGCCGGCGTAGATTGTCGGCCCGCGCGCGGACAGCATCCGGAACGACCACTTGCCCTTGTCCACCGAGAAAGGCGCGCCGAACTCGAGTTGGCTATACGGTCCGAGCAACTCCATCGCAAACAGCGCGATCCGAAGCGCGAGCTCGGTACTGCACAGCTTCATCATCGAGCCTTCCGGCCCCGGGGGCATCCCCTTTAGCTGTCGGGTCAATTGGCGATAGCCGGTGTATTTGAGTGCGAGCGCGTCGGCTGCAAACTCCGCCGCTTTCTGCCGCACGCTCGAATCGTCCCACGCGCTGCCGCCGTTGCGCGGAAGCCGCTTGGCCAGATCGACCAATTCGTGGACCTCGCCCAGTGCGTTCTCGCCGCCGCCACCGCCGCGCTCGAACATCAACGTCGTCATCGCGACCTGCCATCCGTTGTTCAGCTCACCGACGATATTTTTGCGCGGCACGCGCACGTCTTCGAAGAAGACTTCGTTGAAGCCCTTACCGCCCGTGATCTGCACCAGCGGACGGACCGTGATTCCGGGGCTATGCATATCGACCAGCAGGTAGCTGATCCCCTTATGCTTCGGCGCCGAAGGATCGGTGCGCACCAGCAGGAAGATCATGTCCGCATGCTGCGCCATCGAGGTCCACACCTTCTGCCCGTTGACCACGAAGTCGTCGCCGTCCTCGACCGCGCGCGTCTGCAAGCCGGCAAGGTCAGAGCCCGCGCCGGGCTCGGAGTAACCCTGGCACCAGACTTCTTCACCTTTCTGAATCTTCGGCAGATGATTCTGCTTCTGCGCTTCTGTTCCCCAATGCATCAGGGTCGGACCGAGCAGGCTGATGCCCATGCCGATGAACGGCTCGTTGAGTCCCAGCCGCGAGAGCTCTTCGCGAAAGATGAGCCGCTGCATCACGCTGGCGCCGCGTCCGCCGTATTGCTTGGGCCAGTTGACGGCTACCCAGCCGCCGTCGTTGAGCTTCTTGTGCCAGCGCACCCGCGCTTCCCATTCGCCTTCGCCCTCGTTGGCCATGATGTTGCTCGGCGCGGGAGCGAACTTCTTGTTGGCCTCGAGCCAGGTGCGCAATTCGGTGCGGAAGGATTCGTCTTCAGGCGTGTAATTGAAATCCATGGGTGATCATTCCTCTTGCACGGTCGTGCTGCAACCGCTCTGGGCGGCTCAGCCCTTCGGCAGGCCGAGAACGCGTTCGCCGATGATGTTGTGCTGAATCTGATTGGTGCCGGCCGCGATTGTGCCGCCGCGCGCCGCGAGCATCCGCAGTGACCACTTGCCGTGATCGATCGCCATCGGCGCGTGATACTCGAATTGCGAGTATGGACCCAGCAGCTCCATCGCGAAAAGTTGCACGCGCAGATTAAGCTCGGTGC
>JBAPSR010000396.1:0-2150 GCA_049281755.1 Binataceae bacterium (SeqCode) | reverse complement strand
ATCGAGCTTCGCTTCGAAGCTGGCGCGGTCGCAGGCGCAACCGTGGACATGGGTGAGCCGATTCTAGATGGCCGCGAGATTCCAGTCACCGCCGATGGCAGGATCATCGACTATGCGCTCGAGGTCGGCGGCCGGCGCGAGAAGATCACCGCCGTCTCGATGGGAAATCCGCACTGCGTGATCTTCGTGAACGACGATGCCGTCCACAAAATGGACCTATGGGAATTTGCGCGGCTCGGACGCCAGTTCGAGACTCACCCGTTTTTTCCGCGGCGCGTGAACACGGAATTTATCCTGCCGCTCTCGCGCACGCATCTGAAAATGCGCGTATGGGAGCGCGGTTCCGGCGAGACTCTCGCCTGCGGCACGGGCGCATGCGCAGCACTGGTCGCCGCGGTGCTGACCGCGCGCGCTGAGCGCAATGCGACAATCGAGCTGCGCGGGGGGAACCTCGAAATCGAATGGCGCGAAAACGGCGCCGGCGCGAACCACGTCTTCATGACCGGAGACGCGGTCGAGGTTTTCCGGGGCGAGATCGAACTCGGGTCCGCCGAAATGGTACCGGTCAAGGACTAGTGCAGCGGAGGATTGGCAGATGTTCAACGGAGCACTGACCGCCCTTATCACGCCGTTTCGCGACGGTGCGGTGGACGAACCCGCGCTGCGCGATCTGGTCGAGTGGCAGATTCAAAGCGGCATCGACGGCTTGGTGCCGTGCGGCTCGACCGGAGAGTCGGCCACGCTCACGCACGAAGAGCATGAGCGCGTGATCAGGATTACGATCGAGCAGGCGCGCAAGCGCGTGCCGGTGATTGCCGGGACCGGCTCGAACGCGACCGCGGAGGCGATTCGCCTGACCGCGTCGGCGCGTGCGATGGGCGCAGACGGCGCGCTCCTGATTTCGCCCTACTACAACAAGCCGACCCAGGAAGGAATCTTCAAGCACTACAAACTGATCGCGGCGAGCGTCGATTTACCGCTCCTGGTTTACAACATCCCGGGGCGCACCGCCTCGAATATCGCGCCCGAAACATTCGCGCGCCTGTCCGAGATCAAAAATATAGCCGGCGTTAAAGAAGCTTCCGGCTCGATGGACCAGGTGTCAGACATCCTGCGGCTCTGCGGCGATCGTCTGGCGATTCTCTCGGGTGACGACGCGCTGACGCTGCCGATCATGGCGCTTGGCGGCAGGGGCGTGATCTCGACGGTCTCGAACGTGATGCCGCGCGAAATGCATGAGCTCGCGGCAGCGGCGATCGTCGGCGATTTCCAGGGTGCCCGCGCCGTGCACTATCGGATGCTGCCGCTGCTGCGCATGCTGTTCATCGAGACCAATCCGATTCCGGTGAAGTGCGCGCTCGCGCTGATAGGGAAATGCGCGAACGAACTTCGCCTGCCGCTTGTGCCGATGACCGCGTCCGCGAGCGAGAAGCTGAAGGCGGCGATGAAAGAGCTGCGGCTGGTCTAGCCGCGCGGCTCCATCAGCTCGATCCGGTTCCCGAACGGATCATCGACATAAATTCTGTCGTAGCCCTCGAGCGGCTCGTCGTCGACGACACGGCATCCTGCGCGCTTGAGCGCGTCCGCGAGCGCCGGCAGATCCTCGATGATTAATGCGGGATGCGCTTTGCGCGCGGGTGCGAATTCCTTTTCGACGCCCAGATGGATCTTCAGTGCGCCGCGCTCGAACCAGCATCCGCCGCGCGCAGCGAGATGGGGAGGCTTGAGCTGTTCGGGAATCCCCAGCAAATCCGTATAGAAAGCGCGCGCCTCGGTCTCGCGTCCGGGAGGCATCGCCAACTGCACGTGGTCGATTGCGCGGATCTTCATAAGCGAAAGTTGGGCGCGCGCGGGCATCCAGTCAAGTCCGGCGCACTCGAAAGAAAAGCCGGCAGGACATCCTGCCGGCTCGTTGAGGATTAAGTCGATTGGAGCGCTGAGCTACTCGAACATCAGCACCGTGCGCGCAACCTCGCCCGCCTTCATTGCGCGAAACGCCTCGTTGACGTCTTCGAGCTTGCCGCGGCGCGTGATCATGTCGTCGAGGTCGATTCGTCCCTGGCGATAGAGATCGATAATCCGCGGCATGTCGATCCGGAAGCGGTTCGAGCCCATGAAGCATCCCTGGATGCGCTTCTCATAGAGCAGTG
>JBAPSR010000395.1:0-7915 GCA_049281755.1 Binataceae bacterium (SeqCode) | reverse complement strand
GGGTAAAGTTTCCGTCGGAGTCGTAAACGTACTGAGCGACATTACCGCTTCCGATGATAACATAGCTCAATCGGCCGGCCGCATCGTAGATGTAGGTAATGTCGGCATGCGCCGGGTATGCGCCGAGCAGGGTCGTCGCGGCAAGTATCGCGGCAAGGAGAAGCGGTATTACGCGAGCTCTAGCCTTTCGGTCGCGGGGGGGGGGCGGACCACGAGGAATTGCAGGTGAGCTTAAGATTGCGGGAACGAACTGCTGATCGACGCGAAAGGGTGTTTTTAAGCATCGTCACGCGATCTCCCATCATGGACCCAGCCGGTGAGTCGATGTCTCACAACCTGCAAACTTCACTTCGAGTGAACAGCGTCTACCGCAAGTTAACAATGTTTGTCAAGGCTGCACCAGCGCGACATGCGCGCTTACGCCATCCGGCGGATTCGCGAGCCGGGTTCCACCACCCCAAAGTACGCGGCGCCGAGCAGCGCCATCGCGCCTGACACGATGAACATCGGACCGTAGCCGTAGAGCATCGCGAACGCGCCTAGCGAGTACGGCCCCGCCATCGATCCGAGATCGTAAAGCGATTGGTAGATGCTCGAGGAGCGCCCGATCGCGCCCGCGCGCGTACGTCCGATCACCATCGCGCTCAGCGCGGGATAGACGTAGGCGTGTCCGAGGCCGCCCAGCGCCGCCGCGATGTACAGCATCCTGTAGTGTCCGGTCCCAGCGATAAGCGCGACGCCGGCGGCGAGGATGACCATCGAGGGCAACAGCGCCCGTTCCAGCCCGATTCGATCCATGAAGCGTGCGCCGCCCAGCCGGATCGCGATTGCGATAAGGCTGTAGATCGTAAAATACCAGGCGACGCCGACGATCCCGCGCTCAGAGGCAAACGGAGCGACGAAGCTCAAGCGCGACGAGATCGCGAGCGCGAACAGCAGCGTCACGATCCACAGCGGCAGCAATCCCGAGTCGACCAGCAGCGCGCGATAGCTCATTGCACCGGCGCGCGGTGCGGCCGCGGGCTCCGCCATCGGATGCTGCGGGCGATCGTCGGGGACCATCCTTGCGAAATACGCCGCGATCGCGGTCAGCGCGATCGCGGCGAGAAAAAACCAATCGAAGCCAAGATTTCGAATCAGCACTTCGGCCACGATCGGCGCGATCGCCGCCGAGCCCATCCCGCACACGCTGAACACCGACATCGCTTCGCCCTCGCGCCCCTCAGGCAGCAAATCGAAGACCATCGCGAACAGCGCGACGCGCGCGGTTCCCTCGACCGCGCCGTGCAGCGCGCGCACCGCATAGACGTGCCATCCGATCGCACCAATCGGAAGATAGAGCGCGACTACCAGCACGTCGGCGCACAGCAGCCACATCGCGGTGCTGCGCCGGCCCAGGCGCTCGATAAGCGGGCTCGCTACAGGACGCGAGGCGAGCGACGCGAGCGACCAAGTCCCGATCACGGCGCCGATAACGCCGGCGCTCGCGCCGAAATCGACCAATTGCAGGGGATAGAGAACGAACAGATTGCTCGAGGAGTTGAGTGCGAAGGTTGACCAGAACACCAGCCAAAAGCTGCGCCCGTATCCGCCGCGCCGCCGCGCGGGCGTCGCCGCGCTACCAGTCGCGCCCGCCTCGCTCATCGCGAAGTTTCGTTTCGCGTGGCTTTGTTTCGCGCGGCGCGCATCACGATCAACCCATCCGACACCACGTCGAGGATAGTAGCCAACACGCAGCGATGAAGCATCCGCGGATGCGGCGAATTCGCCTGACGTCTGACTCAGCGCGAGGCGATGCTTCGCAGAACTGCATGGCCCATCGGCGCGGCGGGCGGATCGCCCGTGTCCTCCTCGACCGTCACCAGCACCGACGCCATCGACTTCGGCGCCGACTTGAGCGGCACGGTCGCCTTACCGTCCGGCTCGACGTGGAACTGGCCAGCCAAGGACCAATGCCCGCGCTTGCCGACCCACCATACCGCGTACTCGTGGTTCTGCGGCTCAGCGCCCAGTCCGCCCACCTGCAGAATCGACGCGCCTTCGCTCTCACTCGAGGCGAGCGTCGCCGCCGCCGACGCTGGCGCGTTCGGATGATTCGGAGGCAGCGGCGGCGCGGCCGTGGTCAGCTTGATCGTCTGCAAGTCGTGAGCGGCGAGGACGCGCTTCAGGAGTTCGTCCGCTTTCGTTTTTTCTTCGGCTGCATGCGACTTCTGTTCGGCGGACGAGACGCGCTGGCGCAGGTGATGCACTGCGTTGTTGAGCGAGGCGATCCGCCGATTCAGGTAGCTCGTGCGATGCACCAGCGTGGCGGAGAATTCCGCACTGACGATCAGCGCGCCGACCGCCAGCGCCAGCGCCATCCCGGCTATCGCCCGCCACAGCCCGAGCCGACGCCACCATCGCCGGCGCCGCAAAATAGGGCGAACGTCAGGGCGAGCCCCCGGGCCAGCTCCCTGGTGAGCGCCGGATTCGATTGTTTCGTTGGGAGCCATGCGAGCTTGTCAGCGAGCTATCGAAAAGGATTAACGCGGTCGTGCCAATCATCTATGACGGAGGCGCGGATTAAATGCATTCGGCCCGCTAACCCAATAAACTGAAGACTAGGCCTGCATTTAGGCTTCGGCAAGTTCTTCCGGCCGCCGCCCGCCTGAGCCAGTGCTATGTTGCCCTGCCGGTTTCCGATAATACTTATTCGTCTGACTATGCATCGAATTCAGGACTTACACGTCCTCGGCAATGAGGCGCTGGTCGCGCCAAGCCGGCTCAAGGACGAACTACCGGTTGACGACGCGATCGTAAACACCGTCGTCGAAGCGCGCGAGGCTGTGCGCGCCGCGCTTGCCGGGCGCGACCCGCGGACCATCTGCATAGTAGGACCGTGTTCGATTCACGATCCCGACGCCGCGCTCGATTACGCCCGCCGCCTGGCCGCTTTGCGCCGGGATCTCGCACCGCAGCTCTGCATAATCATGCGGGTATATTTCGAAAAGCCGCGCACGACGGTCGGATGGAAGGGGCTGATCAACGATCCGCACATGGACGACTCCTGTGCGATGGGGGAAGGGCTTAGAATCGCGCGCAGGCTGCTGCTCGAAATCAACCGGCTCGGGCTTCCCGCGGCGACCGAGATGCTCGATCCGATCACGCCGCAATATATCGCGGACCTGATCGCGTGGTCCGCGATCGGCGCGCGCACCGCCGAGTCGCAGACGCATCGCGAGATGGCGAGCGGCCTCTCGATGCCGGTGGGATTCAAGAATACCACCGAGGGCAACCTCGAGGCCGCGATCAATGGCGTCGAGTCCTCGCGCCGACCGCATTCTTTTCTCGGCATCACCCAGGACGGCGCGGCGGCGGTGGTGCGCACAACGGGGAATCCGGACACGCACGTGGTCTTGCGCGGAGGCCGCAATCCTAATTTCGACTCGCGCAGTATCGGCGAGTGCGTCGCGATGCTCGAAAGCCACCATCTCGAACCGCGCGTGATCGTGGATTGCTCGCACGCGCAGACCAACAAGGACTATCGGCGCCAGCCCGTGGTCCTCGAAGAGCTGGTCAGCCAGATAATCGGCGGCTCGCGCGCGATCATGGGCGTGATGCTCGAGAGCAATCTCGAGGCTGGCAACCAATCGCTCGCCGGTGGCCGCGCCTCGCTAAAATATGGGGTCTCGGTCACCGATCCCTGCATCGATTGGCCGACGACTGAGCGCCACCTGCGCGCGGCCGCGTCCCATCTCGCGCAGCGCAACGCATCGACCACCGCCTCCGCCGCTTCCTGAGCCAGCAGAGACGCGCGCCGTAGGTATTGCTGAATCGCTACGTATTCGCGCTTCACCACCGGTCGTCAGTTGCTCTGGTGCAACAGCAGAGCGAAAAGTACCCCGTTTCTTGCGGCATAACGCTTGCTCTCTTAGAGGTTTGGGCGCGGCGAAGGTGTGACCAAGGCGCCTCATCCGGCTGAACCATACGGATGAGTTCTTCGGTGGCCTGAATGAATTGAGCCGTAGGGAGGAGGAAGGGTGGGACAGATTGACGGCGCCCGCGCGATGAGCCACGCAGAGGCTCACCTCACCCAAGCGTACCAGCCCGCAACCCGAAAGCCCGAATCGCTGCGAGTTTCCGAATATGCGACCGCGTCCGCGATCTTCGCGGCTTCACGGTTGATTATATTTTTCGCGATTCTATTTTCGGTGAGATTCATCCCGCCGAATCATCTTGTCGGCGCGGCGAACGAAGGCTCCGGTATCTGGCATTATTTGCTTCGTTGGGATTCCGGCTGGTACCTCGCGATCATGCGCGGCGGCTACCGTTACCTGCCGAACTCGTCAGCGCAGCAAACGGTGGCATTCTTTCCGCTGTACCCCGTCTTATCGTGGTGTGTCGCGAAGGTATTTCATTTCCGGTTTTCCACCGCGGCGTTACTCGTTTCGAATATCGCGAGTATCGCGGCCGTTTTGCTCCTTTATCAATATACTCGGAAGTATTACGGAAAACGGACTGCATATGGCGCCGTGGCACTATTCAGTTTCTTTCCGGCCTCGATCTTTCTTTCCGCCGGCTATACGGAATCGCTAGCGATAGCGTTGACGATTGCTGCATTTCTCGATCTGCGCCGCGACCGATACATCCGCGCCTCATTCTGGTGCGGGCTACTGACAGCAACCCGCCCGACCGGGATCGTGATGCTTGCGCCACTGGCTTACCTTATGTGGCCGCGGGCGGGCTGGACTCGCGGAGCCACGATTCGATTGCTACTCGGCCTCGGCATAGCGTGTTCCGGTCTCGGCGCATTCGTCGTGTACCTGGGCTTGAAGTTCAGTGCCCCATTTTCTTTCGCGACTTCTCAGAACGCCTGGAACCCTGGAGCGCATTGGTCGCTGACAGCAGGGCTCTACGCTTTCACGAGCCTGGGAAATCTGTTCCGTGGATTTCCCCTCCAATCCAGCTTGGACCCGTGGATATTCGTTGGGTTTGCCGCCGTCATATTCGCGATGCGCTCGCAACTCAGTATCGCCGAACTGCTCTTTGCAATAGCAACTTTCGGCTTTCTTGCGATGACGTGGCTGTGCGCAGGACATGGATTCGTTGCCATTGGCAGGTATATGGGGCTCGTATTCCCGGCGTACATCGGATTGGGAAAATTGCTCGAGAAGCGGCCGTTGCTTACGACAGTCCTGTGTATATGGATGACGATGGGACTCTTCTGGTACTCGGCGCTGTTCGCGCAGTGGCATTGGGTGGATTGAGACGCGAACCGGCGTTCTCCTCTTCCGAACCGGCGCAGCGCTGATTGACCGTCGTCGAGCGGCAGGTTAGCTTTCCGTACGGAGTTCTTCGTGTGCCCGGACGGAGCGGGTGGATGGACTTGAGGATGTGGAGCGTCTGCGGCGAATGAAGGCGGCAGTTCTAAGGAACCGCCGCTTGCGCACCGAGTCGTGGATCTTTGCGATTCTTGCCGCCGAGATCATCGCACTCAATTTTCTTTGGGTGCCCGTCAACCTGGACTTTGCGCACTTTGCGTTCTGCGACAACGGCGCGAATCTCTCGCTTCAATACCTGATCTCGCACGGATACCGGCCAACCATAGACTTTGCTTACCCGTACGGTCTGTTGCCGATACTGCTCGGACGGATCTGGTTCGCCATCGCGGGACTGAGCCCGATCGCATTTCAAATACTCATTTTGCTTTGCGAGCTGGGAATGGGTTATGCCTTCGCCAGAATCGCCGCGGTCCTTCACCTGAGCGGTATAAGCATCGCAATTATACTGATTACTCTTTGGTTCAGTATTCATCCTAATTATCCTTCGATCACGCACTCCTCGGAAGCGCTATTACTCACTTTGGCCATGTCGGAGCAGGCATCTCGCAGACGCAAGCGCGCCCTGATTTTCTCGAGCGCGGCAGTTTTTGCCAAGCCGAGCATGGGATATGTATATCTGGCATGGATGGTTATGCTTTGGTTTGGCGGAACACCGCGATCTGAGAGAAGAGAACGTTTTCTTTCCGAGCTCTTCATTCCGGTTGCGGCCACGGGGGCCGTATGTGGCGCAGTCTTGTCGGCGATCTACGGACCTCGTGTTCTGATCCGTACGCTCTTTCCTCTCGAGGGGTTGGGCGTGTACAAAGCGCTCAATGATGGTTTCTTCAGGGGTTCAGGCCGACTTTTTTGGGATCCATCGCATAATTCTGTCCTCTCATATCTTTTCGGCCCTGCCGGTCTCTGGATTTTCGCGACTATATTTCTGACGTGCGCTGCGTTCGGCGCTGCGAGGCGAATCTGGTTCGAACCGGATAGTGGCAATGCTCCAGAGAGCATGCGCGACGAGATTATCTTGACTTGTTTCTTACTGCACGCCGCGTTCGTCTGCGTCTTCTTCGGAAACCAAGCGTCCTGGTTTTACTATTCCTATTTTTTGGTAATCGGCGTCGCGACCGCTGCTTGTCTCGGCACCGTTGGCCGCCGCGGCGGTTTCGTTGTCTGCTGCCTCGGCGCGCTTTCGTTGTTCGGCGCCACTCTCGCGATCCTGCGTGACTGGAAAACGCAGCAGCCTCGCGCGGTGACGGCATGGCTATGGTCGCCTCGCGCTGAAGCGGCTGAATGGAGCCACGTCCAAGGCATAACCAGCGGAAAGCACGCGACGATACTGGACACCAAAGGCGCAGCGGAGCTGATATTCCCGCAGTTTCAGCCACCGACAAGTCTCTATCTCGATCGAGGCCTGATGCGGCAGGCGGAAATCGATCGCAAAGTCCAGCAACTTGCGGATTCTGATCTGGTGGTCGTGTCGCTCGGGCCCGTTACCTGTGGCGGAATTCCCCGTGCACCGGAAATTCAAGGCGCGATGCGTAATTTCGACCCTATATTCAGAGGCCAATTTTTCATTGTTTACCAAAGTACCGCCCGGGGCGGCTCACGATGAATCGATCCGGCGACGACCGATCGTTATTCTTTATGGAACGGAGCGCGCTCGCGCTACTGATCTATTGCGCGCTCTCATTGTTGATATTCGGGCGCGGGTTGGACGCGGGACTGAGTACTCACTATATCGGCGTGAGCACCGACCCGACCGCGTTCTTTTGGTTCCTCGCATGGTGGCCATACGCATTGAGCCATCGCCTGAATTCTTTGTTCACCACTCTCTTGTGGGCGCCTGCGGGCACCAGCCTTGCCTGGGCCACACCCATCCCGCTGCCGGCGATCGTCGTCGCACCGATAACGAGGCTCGTTGGCCCCGTCGCGGCGTACAATCTCCTGTGTCTCGCGGCGACGCCCGCAGCGGCCTTTTGCACCTACATCCTGTGCCGATGGATTACGGGGAAATTCTGGCCGGCGATTCTGGGCGGTCTGATATTCGGATTTTCTCCATACATGCTCGGACAGATTCTCGCGCACGTCGATTTGGTGATGGTCTTCCCGGTCCCGCTGGCCATCCTGGCGATGCTGAAATATCTCGCGGGGGAGATTCGGACTCGCACCTACACCGCTGCGATCGCCGCTCTGATGGTCGTGCAGTTTTTGTGCTTCCCGGAGATCTTCGCGACCACTGTAATGTTCGCAGTGATCGCGTTCGCTATTGCGCTGCGCGTTTCGCCCGAGCGTTCCCGTCTGCTGGCGATGATCGCGCCCAGCGCCGCCGCGCTCGCCGTTGCGCTCGCGATCCTCTCGCCGTATCTGTACGCGATGCTCTCGGCGGGAGCGCCACGCGACGCGATCTATCCGCCAAGCCTGTACTCGGCGGACCTCTTGAACCTGGTCGTTCCCGCGCGCTTCAACTGGCTCGGGACCGTCGCGCCGATACGCGCAATCAGCGATCGTTTCCCCGGCTTCTGGATCGAGCACGGCGCTTGCTTCGGCATCCCCCTGTTGGTCGTCGCGGCTGCATATTGCCGCCGCAACTGGCGGCTGCCGGCTAC
>JBAPSR010000394.1:0-3996 GCA_049281755.1 Binataceae bacterium (SeqCode) | reverse complement strand
TGGGAACGACTTCGAGCAGCGTCAGATTGCGGCGCTCGCCGACGATGCGGAAATTGGCGCGGAAGCGGAGGTCGCTCGACGCTGCGCCGATCATCACTTCCATCTCGCCCGGCTCGACTGCGAAGCGGCCGTCGCGTCCGTGAAAGGCGGCCTGGCTGAGATCGAGAATGAAGCTGACGCTGCGCGTCTCGCCGGCGCGAATAGACACGCGCGCGAAGCCTTTGAGCTCGAGCACCGGACGCGTCACGCTGCCGGCTTTGTCGCGCAGGTAGAGCTGCACGACTTCGTCGCCGTCGCGAGGGCCGTCGTTGGTCACGTCGATCGAGATGCGCAGGCAGCCGGCCGCGGCGACTTCGGCCGCGTCGATCGCGCCGTTCGAATAAGTGAAGCGCGAGTAGCTGAGACCGAAGCCGAACGCAAACAGCGGCGTGCAACTCAGGTCGGCGTAGTCGCCCCAGAACTGGCTGCGCTGGCCGGAAGGCTTGTGCGCATAGTAGAGCGGCATCTGGCCCTGATCGCGCGGGAGCGAAACGGGCAGGCGTCCGGCGGGATTGACGCGGCCGGCGATGACCTCGGCGATTGCGGCGCCGCCTTCCTCTCCGGGCGGGAAGGCCAGAAGGACGGCGTCGGCTTTTTCGATCGCGCGTGTGAGCGCGAGCGGCCGGCCGTCGATCACGACGAGGACGATCGGTTTGCCGGCTTGAGCGATCGCGGCGACCAGTTGTTCCTGCACGCCCGGAAGACACAGCGTTGCGCGGTCGGTCGCCTCTCCGCTCGAGCATCCTTTGACCAGCCCCGACTTGCCGCCGACGCACAGGACGACGAGCTCGGCCCATCGTGCGCATTCGAGCGCGGCGGCGAAGCCGCTGGTGTCGTCGTCGAACGCGTTGCAGCCGTGGGCGGAGCGGATTTCGACGGCCTCGTCGAGTTTCGCTCGCAATCCTTCAAGCACGGTGACGGTCGTCGTGAAGTGCGCGGCGAGGTCAACATTCGCGCGCGACGCGGTCGTGAGAGTTTCGGCAAGTGCGCCGGCTTCCATCGCGGGAGCGGCGCTACCTTGCAGCTTGTGGCCGGGAGTCTGGGCGCGTTCCTGATCGCGTTCGGGAATCGAGCCGTAGATCATTTCGTGATGAGAGGGGAAATGGTAGTCGCCCTGCATCAGGCGGCGCGAGTCGGCGGTCGGACCGATGACGGCGACGCGGCGCACGCCGGCGCGAAGCGGCAGGCACGAGTTTTCGTTTTTGAGCATCACGATCGAGGCGCGGGTGATTTCGAGTGCGAGCGCGCGATCTTCGGGAGTATCGAAAGCGGCGGCGGCCGCCTCAGGATCGACGTATGGACGCTCGAACAGACCGAGCTCGAATTTTGCGTGCAGGACGCGGCGCACCGCGCGATCGACGAGCTCGAGCGAAACCTCGCCAGCGTCGATCGCATCTCTGAGCGGCGCGTCGAAAACGTCGCGCTCGGGCAGTTCAACGTCGATGCCCGCCTCGAGGCCGAGCTTCGCCGCGTCGCACGGACCGGCCGCGATGTTGTGGTAGTTGTGCAGGGAGGGCAGCGTGAAATAATCCGAAACGACGGTTCCGCTAAAGCCGAGCTCGCCGCGCAGAATGTCGGTCAGGAGATAGCGCGAGGCGCCGCACGGGACGCCGTCGAGCTCATGGTACGCGTTCATGATCGAGCGAAGATTCGCCTCAGCGATCATCGCGGCGAAGGGCGGCAGGAAAACGTCGCGCAGCTCGCGGTCGGGAATATGCGCGGGCGCCCAGTTGAGGCCGCCCTCGGAAAAGCTGTAGCCGGCGAAATGCTTGCCGGTGCATACGACGCCGTTTTTCAGATCGTCGCCTTGGGCGCCGCGCACGTACGCTACCGCCATTCGCGAGACGAGATAGACGTCCTCGCCGAAAGTCTCTTCGCAGCGGCCCCATCGCGCGTCGCGCGCGACGTCGGCTACAGGAGCCAGGGTGTGGCGCGCGCCGACGGCGATCATCTGCCGGCGGATCACCGAGCCCATCTTCTGGATCATCGCGGGCGCGAAGGTGGAGGCGAGAGCCAGCGGCATCGGAAAGCAGGTCGCGTCCTGCGCGAGAAAGCCGGCGCAACTTTCCTCGTGGAAGATCGCGGGGATCGCGAGACGGGTCTCCTCGACGAGGACGCGCTGGATCGCGTTCATCGTGCGCGCGGATTCTTCGGGCGGCATCAGAGCGCTGTGGCGCGAAATCTGCCCGATGCCGTGCTGCAACATTTCACGCGTGCGGTCGGCGTCGAGTCCGCCGTTACGAATCATCCGCCGGCTCCAGAGCGCGCCGAGCTGCGCGAGTTTTTCGTCGAGCGACATGCGGGAGAGCAAGTCATCGACACGATTGTCGATCGGCAGGGCGGAGTTCTTGTAGCCGACGGTGCTCACGCGAATCAGAACACGCGCCAGAGAATTTGCAGGACGATATTGGCGTAGATGGCGGCGGCCAGATCGTCGAGCATCACGCCGCTGCCGCCGCCGAGTTTTCGATCGATCAGGCCGGCGGGAAACGGCTTCACGATGTCGAAGAGGCGGAAGATCACGAAGCCGGCCAGCATCCAGACGGCAGTGAGCGGATTGGCGAACATCGTCGCGACCATGCCGAGCACTTCGTCCAGCACGATCTTCGAGCTGTCGTGCTCGTCGAAAATAATTTCTGCGCGGCCCGAGATCCAGCACGAGATCACGAACGCGATCGCGAAAACGGCCAGAGCGACGGCGGGCGAGTAGGCCCACAGCGGACCGAAGCCGAACCACATCACGATCAGGCCAACGACCGAGCCGGCGGTGCCGGGCGCGACGGGAGAGTAGCCGCTGTAGGCGCCGGTGGCGAAGAAAATTATTAACGCGCGCATCATCTATATCGTGAATGCATATGGTGAATGGCCCGAGTGATGAATGAACGACGCGCGACGATAGCACGGGTTTCGCGCGCGCAGAAGGACGAAGCAGCGCGCGGGCGCCGCGCGTCGGGGAAAATCAAACGTCGGTTTGACGGTGGGTTCGCTCCGGGAAATTTGGATCGACATTTTATTAAATACCTTGATCCGGCTCGACAATCTGGCCCAGCGAAGTAGTTTGCTTCAGAGCGCGGGGTAGACGGAATTTGACGTCCGGACGCGCTCCGGCGCGGTCGGCCTGCAGGCACTTGAGCATCGTGATCGAGCGGAAGATTTGGCGCATCAGGGCGTTCTCGGACTCCCTGATCATCTGCACGTCGTCGGCGTCGCCGAGCGACATCTCGTTGAGGCCGGTTTCGGCGAGAATCCGATCGCATTCCGCTTCGTAGGCTTCCTCATTTCGCCATTCGTCAGGCGACCTGCCAGCGGCGGCTGACGCATAGTTGATCAGGTCGCGGCCCATCTGGTCGAACCTCGAGGGCGGACTCTTCCATTCATTCGAGTTCAGGAAGGCGACGCGATTTTCGTAGCGCAGGAGACGGCGCATCCGCCAGGTGCAGGCGGCGATCTCCTCGACCAGCAGGAGCTCGAACGCGCCGCGGGGAGCGAGGTCTAAGGTGAGAGCGTGGAGCAGGGCGCGGAACTCGGCGGCGGCGTTTTTGCCCTCGAGCGCGGGGAGGACGAGATTTTTCGCGAACATCCCGTGTTTGAGCGGGTTGAGCGAGGAGCGGCGTTTGCCGCGCGGCGTGCGCGGTCCGGTGGAGCGAGAGGCATTGCGGCGGTTGGCGGAGAGCTTGCGCGGCGAGACGAAGAGGTCGTCCGCAGTTTCTTCCGCAGCTTCTTCCGCACCTTTTTCGGCAGCTTTTTCCCCGGGATCCTGGGCGGCATTTTGGGCGGTTTCCCGGACATTTTCCTGGGCGGGAGCGGGCGATTGATCGGCCGGAGAGGCAGGGCTCGATGGAGTTGGTTTATCCATGAAGACGATTCTGAACCGTGTGCGGATTTTGACAAGGCTGAACAGTTCAGCCATGAACAAATCTGGCAAAAACCCGAACGATCGTTAGGCTGGGGAAAGGG
>JBAPSR010000393.1:0-5425 GCA_049281755.1 Binataceae bacterium (SeqCode) | reverse complement strand
GCGCGGTGTCGATGCAAAGCACGTCAACTCCGGCGCGGCGCAGAGCAAGCACGCGCGCCTCGCGCTCGGGACCGACGCCGATCGCGGCGCCGACCCGCAGGCGGCCCCGGCTGTCCTTGCTCGAATGCGGATGCCGCGTCGCCTTGTCCATATCCTTCACCGTGATAAGTCCGCGCAGACGCTCGTGCTCGTCGGTGAGCAGGAGTTTTTCGATCCGATGAGCCTGCAGAATTTCCTTGGCCTGGTCGAGCGAAATTCCGGGCCGCGCCGTGACCAGCTTGGTGGTCATCACGTCGCGCACCGGCTTGTCGAGGCGCTTCTCGAAGCGCAAGTCGCGATTGGTCAGAATTCCGACCAGGCGGCCCTCTTTCACCACCGGCAGCCCGGAGATGTGATGCCGCTCCATGATCGCGAGCGCCTCTCCGATCCGCTGCTCGGGATGGACTGTAACCGGATCGGCGATCATCCCGCTTTCATATTTCTTCACCGTTTCAACTTCGGCAGCCTGCTGCTCGACGGAGAGATTGCGATGGATAAATCCGATACCGCCGTGCTGGGCAAGCGTGATCGCGGTCAGCGATTCGGTGACGGTATCCATCGGGGAAGAGACCAGCGGGATGCGCAAGTGGATTTTGGGCGTGAGTTGGGTGGCGACGTCGCAGGCGGTGGGGAGCAGGTCTGAAAACTGCGGCAGCAGGAGAACGTCATCGAAAGTTAGACCTTCGCGAAGCTCCGAATGAGGCATTTGGAGACCCTCCTTACGCAAAAAGCCCGCAGTTGACCTGCGGGCTTTCGTCCGTTTGTAAGAGCTGAAACGCGTGCGAGCTAATCTGACGCGCCATATCTGAAAGTAACAGAGAGCGGGTGTGCGATCAACACTGACGGGAATCAACCAGCCACGAAGCCACAAACGCACGAAGAAGACGACTGACCAAACGTTTTATCTGTTCTGATGACTGTCATTCTCGCGTGTGGCCGCCGCGCGAAGAATCCCTTTTGCAGGCTAGTCAAAGTCCAGGAACTTAAGATCCCGGGCGCAGTCTCTGCAGAGCATTTCCTTAGCCGCGGTCCATTCTCCGTAGTTTTCGTCAGGAGGCGGCTGATAGAAATCGCGGAACACGATCATAATCACGTGGTCACACGCGAGTCCTCCGAAGTGCGAAGCCTTGCAACGGATCACCGACGCCCATCCATCGACCAGCCTCTCAAGGTGCTCAGCTAACGCATCGACGTTTTTGAAATCACCCGCGCTTTGCTCGCTCACAAGATAGTGCCTCTTTGGATTCGTATTGCCGACTGCAGAGCGGCGAGAGTTCTGAACCACTGCTGCTGGTTTAACTGAACGAGCGGAGCTGTAAAGCAGCTGAAGATCGCCGCTGCTCTTGCCGCTTCAACTTTATCTCCACTATCGTAAGTCCTGTGGGGAGTTGTAAGTCCTAAGTAAAATGGCGATCGTGCTTATTCTAGATCTCAAGGGTAGAGAGTAACGGCTGCAGGGTAAATGGCTGACGAGACGAAGATTGGAACACATTGGCAAGATGACGAACTCGATGCGATCGTCGCCGACTACTTCGCCATGCTCGCATACGACCTTTCCGGGCGACCGTACCTCAAATCCAGACATAGTCAGGCTCTCATGGCCAAGATTGGCCGCACGCACCGCTCGGTCGAGTTCAAACATCAGAACATCTCGGCTGTGTTGGACGAATTGGGTATGCCCTGGATTCCTGGTTACATGCCCAAGAGGAACTACCAAATCGCCATCTTTGACGCGATAGACCGTTACCTGAGCGAACACCCAGCCATTCTTGAGGCTGTCCCGCCTCCGCCACCGGTCCCGACCTTGCCCATCGAGATCTTTGTCGCACCACCGGCTCTTGCGGCGGCCGACGAGCGAATTCCAGAGCCGTTGCGGCGCCTTGTCCGCAAATTCGATCCCGTGGAAAGGGACCATCGGAACCGTTCGCTTGGCAAGGCAGGAGAAGAGTTCGTTGTCCATCTTGAGAGACGCCAACTCACTGGAGCCGGCCGCGCCGACCTAGCTCGGAAGGTCCGATGGGTTGCCGCCGAAGACGGAGATGGGGCTGGATATGATGTTCTGTCGTACGAGCAGACCGGTCGCGAACGATTGCTGGAGGTGAAAACCACCAATGGGTCTGCGCGGACCCCTTTCTTCTTGACTCGCAACGAGCGCGCCTTAGCATCGGAACGCCCTGGAGAGTGGCGGATCTATCGGGTACATCTATTCGCCGAAGGCCCTCGCATTTTCACCATTGCGCCGCCCGTGGAGAGCGCGGTAAATCTCCGGCCGGACACTTGGCGCGCGTCATTTTGAATTTTCGTCCCGTTCGTTGCAACGTTCTGTTGTACTTGCCCCGACACCCGGGCTAAGGCGGCGCGCTCGAGCGCGGCTATCGGCAGGAACATCGGCGCGAGCACCGACCGCTCCTCGAGGACGCCTGCGAACACGTCGAGCACTACGAATCTCTAGCGCGAACAATAGCTTCCGGCACCGCGCGCCCCACCCTACTCAATTATTGTGCAACTCGCCGACGTGGCGGATTTTCGGGTGATCTACCCAGTCGTAGCGGTTGTGTTGGTCGATCAGGCGGCCTTCGATTCCGGCGGCACGGGCGCCCAGCATATCAATCGAGTAGATGTCGCCCGCGTAACGGGCTTCTTCCGGGGCGATGCCGAGGCGCTCCAGCGCGATCTGGAAAATGCGCGGGTCGGGCTTTGCTACGCCGACGATGTGCGAGTCGATTATCGTGTCGAAAAATTCCGCGAGGCCGAAACGCTTTGCGTCCCCTTCGACTTGGCCCTCGGCGTTGGAGACGATCGCGAGCTTGTAGCCCGCGCGCTTCAGGCGCTCGAGTGCCTCGTGCGTGCCCGGCCGGACGACGCGCCATAGCGTCGCCTCGCGATGAATCTTCTGGAAGCGCTCGCCGCATTCGCGGATTTCTTCTTCGGGGATTCCCGCCGCGCCCAGCCATTCCCGGAAAAATTCCTCGTAGCCGGAATTCACGTCGCGCTCGCGCCCACTCATCAGGTGGCGATCGATCATCGCGCGGCCGCGATACTCCGCAAGCTCGAGCCCGAGCGCGTCGAGCTTGCGTCCGGGCCGGCTGAACTCGCGCGCGAGCAGCTCGTAATCCAGAAACGCGAGCGTGCCGCCAAAGTCGAACAACAGAGCCTTGAGCTTGGAACCACCAGACGGACGCGGCGAACGCGACTTTCTGGGACTCGATTTTCCGGACTTTGATTTCCTGGGAGATGATTTGGTTTTCGATTTCGCCGCCATAGCGTTCGAGCCTACCTTGTCCTGCACCTCGTAGTCATCTGCTGCCGACCCGGACGGCGCCTCGTTTCTGTCATTCCCGCGCTTGGCAGCCACGCACGCGGGAATGACAACGTTACTGAACGACGATGCCCGATGGTTGGCAGAGTGGCGGCAAAAAGATAAGATTTTTCTGGGTTTTTGCCTTCACCTGATTGGTGGAGAATCGCATCGAGGTTTGAAAGAAGCGTGTTCACCGGAATTATCGAGGACCTTGGTTTCGTCGAGAGCCAGCGACGCTCGCGCGAGGGCGCCGTGCTGACAATCAAGACCGTGCTGCCGACCGCGAGGATGAAGATCGGCGATTCGATCTCGATCAGCGGCGGCTGCATGACGGTGGTCGCGAAGTCGCGCGGAAAATTCTCCGTCGATGTATCCGCGGAGTCCTTGCGCTGCACGACGCTCGGCGCGCTCAAGCCGGGCGACCGCGTGAACCTGGAGCGATGCATGACGCTCGGCAAGCTGCTCGGCGGGCATCTGGTGGCGGGTCATGTTGACGGGCTTGCTCGAGTCGTCGCGATCAAACCCGAGGGCGACTCGCGGCTCTATACTTTCGAGGCGCCGGCCACCGACACGCGCTACCTGATCGAGAAGGGGTCGGTCACGCTCGACGGGATCAGCCTGACCTGTTTTGGGATACACGGGCGGCGGTTCTCGGTCGAGGTGATCCCGCATACGCTCAAGGTCACAACCCTCGGCTACAAGAAACCGGGCGACGCGGTGAATTTCGAAAGCGACATGATGGCCAAGTACGTCGAGAAAATTCTTGCGGCGCGCGAGACTCCGATCGCGGCGGCGGGAGCATAGCGCGGCAGCCTTCGCGCGCGGAATAATCGCCATGAGCCTGATGCAGATACCGCGGAAGATCGAGTACGCGCTGCGTGCGATGATCTATATGGCGGATCGGCCGGGCGGAGTCGCGCGCGGCACCGAGATCGCGGTTCACGAGCAGATTCCGAAATACTACCTCGAGAAAGTAATCCGCGATCTGATGCGCCGGGGATTGGTGCATGCGCGGCGCGGTCCCGGCGGCGGCTACCAGCTCGCGCGCGGCGCCGACAGTATCTCGTTTCGAGATATAATCGAAGCGGTCGAAGGACCGATCACGCTCAACGTATGCACCGACGGTTCGAGCTCCTGCGCGTTGCAGCCGAGCTGCCGGATGTATCGGGTATGGGAACGCGGGCAGCGCGTGCTGCTCGAAGTTTTTTCCGACTCCTCGCTGGCCGAGATCGCGTCGTCGAAGTCGCCGTCCGACGTCCTCGCCGAAGCCGCGGCTACGGCGGCCGCCGCCAAAAATTAGTCCGTTGATGATATCTCGATCGTCGCGGTCTGGATCGAGCCGCGCCTTGGCACTCCCGCCGGAAATCCAACGGTGAGCGACACCGCGACGAATTCGCCGCCAGGGTTCGCTCTCGCGGTCCGCGCCGCGCCGAGCTTTTCCGAGAAGAGCTTCTACCTCGAAGAGTTCTACGGAAAGAGCCTGCTGTTCGCGATGGTGCCGCCGGGCGGCGATCGGATTAGCGACTTCAACTCGCTCATCCGCACCCTGCGCGAGCTCCGCCGCAACCAGACCCGATGTATCGTGATCGTGTCTCCGACCGCGCTGCCCAAGCTGCTCAAGCGGATGGGGCGGATGGCGCCGAGCGGCGCGATCCCGGTCTTCGATCCGGCGCAGGGGCTGCGCTCGCGTCCTTATCCGCCCGATTCCGCGGTTGCGCAGATCTGGGAGGGGCTGCGCGCAGGCTCGTTCGTGGTCGCCTCGACCAACGACGACGACTCCGCCGATCTGGCGGTGTTCGCGCAGGAGCTCGCAAGCCGCCTGCGCGTGTTCAAGCTGATCTTTCTCGACCGGCAGGACGGCCTTAACGACCGCAAGGGCAACCGCCTGTCGTTCGTCGAGATGACGCGAATCCGCCGCACGCTCGCGGCCTCGGGCTCGCGGGTGCGCCGCGCGATCGTGCGCGCCGCCGATCGCGCACTCAAGGACGGCGTCGGCTCGGTCAACCTGGTCGCGCCGCGCGGAGTGTACGACGAGCTGTTCAGCTTTATCGGCTCGGGAACGCTGTTCACCGAGATGCAATACGG
>JBAPSR010000392.1:0-1841 GCA_049281755.1 Binataceae bacterium (SeqCode) | reverse complement strand
GCGCGCACAGCCGGTGAAGACTGTTGTAACAACCCGCTACAAATCTGGAACTGGAGATTAACTCATGGCTGACAGGATGGCCGGAAAAGTTGCGATCGTAACGGGCGCGGGCTCGGGAATCGGACGGGCTACCGCGATGCTGCTCGCGGCCGAGGGCGCGCGCGTGATTCATAGCGATCTCTCGGCCGAGGCGACCGCCGAGACTCAGCGGATGCTCGAAGCCGGCGGCGCGACGAGCGCGGCGCTCGCAGCCGACGTGAGCCACGAGGACACCGCGCCGCGGTTGGTCGCTCTCGCGCTCGAGCGATTCGGCAAACTCACCACCGTCGTCAACAACGCGGGCACCGGCACCAACGCGATCGTCGGCGAATTGCCGCTGGCCGAATGGGACCGCGTGCACAACGTCAACGTGCGCGGACAGTTCATGCTGATCAAGCGCGCGCTTCCCGAACTGATCAAGGCGGGCGGCGGCTCGATCGTCAACGTCGCCTCGGTGATGGCGGAAGTCACCGACTACGGTCTGGCCGCGTACTGCTCGTCCAAGGCGGGCGTGGCCGGACTGACGCGCACGGTCGCGCTCGAATACGGCAAGCACGGAATCCGCTGCAACTACATCATGCCCGGTCCGATATACACCGGAATGACGCGCGCGAATTTCGACCGCGAGGAGATTCGCCGCGTGTGGGAAAAGAAAACCGCGCTGCGCCGTCTGGGCCAGCCCGAGGACATGGCGCGAGTGATTTTGTTTCTCGCTTGCGACGACGCCGGCTATGTAACCGGCGCGGGAATTCGCGCCGACGGCGGCTTGATGCTGCGCGGCTAGGGTTGCGGCGCGCCGGGCGGCGCCATGAAGATCAAGTCGCACGCGCGGATCCACAGGTAGAGCGTCAGCAGCACCACGAACGGTCCCTCGTTGGCCGCAAGATGAACGTGATACCACTCGGGACGCACGTCGCGGTATGCGACGACGAATACCAGATGGCTCATCACGACCTCGGCCATGTAGACCAGCGCGAGCACCAGGCTCCATCGGCGGCTCAGGAGCAGCCCGACGGCGATCGCCCAGAAGATGCCTGCCTCGACCAGCTTCAGAATTCGCGCTTGCTCGCCGTAGAATAAAATTCCGCCGACCAGCGCGTGAATCGGCTCGGCCGCCTCGATCATCGGATCGAGAAAAAATACTTGCCGCACGAGGTAGATCGCCCAGCAGGCGGAAAGGAATCCGCATACGCGCAAATCGATCGGCCACTGCTTCTTTTGATTCCCCGCCACGACGATAACCACCGAAGCTATCAATCGCCGCCGATGCGCTTCAAGTGCGCGTCTGACTGCGCCCGGCAGAGCGCGCCTGAGCGCATCACAGAGAATCCACACGGGATGTGCGCAGAGAGGATCAGTTGAAGCGGAAACGAAATCCTTCCGAAATACTTCCAGTGACGAGAATCGCCGCGCGCGGTAGTGCCGCTGCGCGCTTGCCAGCAGAGCGCTCGCCCGCCGATAATCGCGCAGATGAACGGAGTTCACGACATGGGCGCGATGGACGGGTTCGGCCGCGTCGAGCACGGCGAGCCCGGCGACTCGACACCGTTTCATTCGGATTGGGAAGCGCGAGCCTTTGCGCTGATCAATTCCGTGCTGGTGCGCCTGGGCGCGAACGTGGACGAATTCCGCCACGCGATCGAGCGGATCCCGCCGGCGCGCTATCTCGCCTCCGGATACTATGAGCGATGGCTCCACGCGGCCCAGACCCTGCTGGTCGAAAAAGGAATCCTCTCCCGGCGCGAGCTCGACGCGCGCGCGGGCAGCGAAATCGCGGCGATTCCCGCGGCGCAGGTCGCGCC
>JBAPSR010000391.1:0-3593 GCA_049281755.1 Binataceae bacterium (SeqCode) | reverse complement strand
CCGAGGCGGTAACGTTCGGCCTGAAGCGCGGCAGCCGCGTTTTTGCGCGAATCGGCCTGGTGATTGAAAAATTCCTCCAGGTTCGCGCGCTCCACGTCTTTGGCTGCGTGCCGGTATCGCTTCTCGCTGTCGACGCAGGTCGAAATCAAACTATGTAGTATTTCAGCAGTATCCATATATGCCTCGTGTGGGAGAGCATTGGATGTGCCATTGCCGTGACTCGATAAAAGGCCTCTGATGTCCTGCGATCATACGGATGCGGAAAAAATTACTCGATGGTCACCTGATACTGGATGCGATGAAAGCATAGTCCGGACGCGGCTATTTTTCATATTCCAGTCGGCCTGTATTTTGCTCTGAAAGAGTACACCGCAGACCATTGGCGCGGACGGAGATTTGACATGAAGTGCGGTCATCAACGATGCAGTTGCCAGGCCAAGAACGGCCAGAAGTATTGCTCGAACGAATGCGCGTCCAGCGAGCGCGACGAAGGCGCCACTGACTGTCACTGCGGCCACGCCGAGTGCCGCGCATCGCATGAAAAAGATCGTGATAGCACGCGGGAGTGACTCCCAAAGGGTATTTCTCAGGGTATTCCATATGAACAAGAAAATCGTAGCGCTCGGAATCGGAATTCTGCTGTTCGTCTTTGCCGGAGTTGCGTCGGCACAGGACGAGTTGGGGACGCTTCTGAATAAAGCCAACCAGATGAACTACGAAGAAGTTGCAACCGCCAAGATGGCCAAAGACAAGGCGGGCGACAACCAGGCGATGATGACCTATGCGGACACGATCCGGGGCGATCACGAAGCCAATGAGGAAGCAGTCTCCGCACTCGCGCGGCAACGCAACGTAAAGCTCGAGGACACCGACGCCTCGAAAGGCGAAAAGAGCAAGCTCAAAGATCTGAAAGGCGGCGATTTCAATGCGGCCTATCTGGATGACCAGGTCGCCGGGCATAAGGCAGCCATCAGCACCTTCAAGTCCGCGGAACACAGCTTCAAGGGCGACCCCAACGTCGAGCTGTACATACAGCAGACGCTTCCTGTTCTTCAGGCGCACTTGGCGCTGGCGCAAAATCTGAAATATCACCTGTCGACCGACTCCGATCAGAATCCCGCCAACAACAAAACCAAGTAAAATCAGCAATCATAGGTCAATAACAAAAGGACACCCGCCGTCTGGTGGGTGTCCTTTCGTTTGTGGAATCGCAGCTCGGGCAGAAACCTATCGCGGCTTCGCTATCGTCAATACTCGGTGTGCCTGTTTAAGATGGGGCATGTCGAGCATCTTGCCTTCGAGGGCCACGGTGCCTGCGCCCGAGCCTGAGGCGAAGGCTTCGATCACTCGCTTGGCGTGTGCGATATCTTCGGCTGAAGGCGTGAATGCCTGGTTGATGATTTCCACCTGGTCCGGATGAATCGCGATCTTGCCGGTGAAGCCTGCCCGGCGCGCTGCCTGTGCGTTCTTCATGAGACCCGTGCCGTCACGGAAATCCGTGTACACGGTGTCGAGCGGCTCGACGCCGGCCGCGGTGGCAGCCAGCAAGCACAACGAGCGCGCGAGCTGATAGGTAAAATCGAGGTTGCCGGAATCGTCGAGGTTGGTTGATGCTCCCACCGCCGCCGGCAAATCCTCGGCGCCCCAAGTCATGCCGTACAGGCGCGGCGTCGACCCTGCGAAGCTCCCGAGCGCGAACATCGCAGCGGGAGTTTCGGTCGCCACCGCAAGAATCCTGATGCTGCCGGCTTCGACTCCTTCGCGCGTCTCGAGCGCGGTCAGGTAGTGACCGAGCAAAGTCGCATCGGCGCCCGAATTGGTTTTGGGAACGACGACACCATCGGGCGCGCCACCCACGATCGCGGCGAGGTCGGGCAGGGCGTCGGCGGTCGAGAGCGGATTGATCCGCACCCACAATTGCTGCGCGCGTGCACTGCCGCGCGAAGCTTTCAGATATTCGCCGACGATGCCGCGCGCCAGCGGCAACCGTTCCTTGGCGACCGAGTCTTCAAGGTCGAGTATGAGCGCGTCGGCTGGACCGCCGGCGACCTTGCCGAGCTTGCGCTCGCTGTCGCCCGGCACGAACAGCATCGAACGTAGACTCATGGCTTCGGCCTCTTGCGCATCAAAGCCGAGCGTTTGCATCGCGCGACTTCCTCGCCACGTTGGTTGATGCATCGATGCTCGAACAAGACGATTCCGGCGTCCTTGCGCGAGCGGCTCTCGCGCTTCTCGAGCACGCTGGTTTCAGAATGGAGAGTATCGCCGTGAAAAACGGGCTTGGGGAATATGACGTCGGTCATGCCGAGATTGGCGACCGTGGTGCCCAGCGTAGTGTCTCCCACTGAGACGCCGATCATCAGGCCCAGGGTGAAGATGCTGTTGACGAGCTGGCGCCCAAACTCAGTCGTCTTCGCAAATTCGGCGTCGAGATGCAGCGGCTGCGGATTGTGCGTCAGCGCGGTGAACAGCACATTGTCCGTCTCCGTGATGGTCCTGGTAATCGCGTGTTTGAACGTTTGTCCGTCGTAAAAGTCCTCGAAGAAAAGTCCAGCCATAGCGAATCAGCGCGCCTGCGCGCTCCTCTGTGGCATCGGCAGGGAAGACGGCTCGGCGAGCGCCTCGGTTTTCATCTTCTTCAATTCGGGCAGCACGTGTTTCGCAAAGCATTTCAGGTTGCGCTCGGCTTCGTCGAACGGCATGCCCGCGTAGCTGAAGTTCAGCATCACGCCTTTCGCATCGATGGTGTCCTTGATGAACTGGATTTTATCGAGCACCTGGTCAGGGGTTCCCCACGGCATCAGCTTGGCGAAGTCCGTTGCCGCGCCATCGAGGCCGTGTTTCGCGATGTACTTTCCAACGTTGCTGTAAAACTCGTAACTCTTGTGAGATCCGAATTGTTGCGAGGTCATTTCGTAATGGCGCATAGCGGTGTGGTAGTAATCCGAGATCCACTTCATCGCCATTTCTTCGGCGCGATCTTTGTTCTCGTCAACGAAACAGAATCCTCCCGACAGAGGCTTTGGCGCTGGCGCGGCGCCGTTAACCTCGCGCCAAACCTTGTGGTAGATCTCGAAATCATGTTTGACGGCCTCCCATGGCTTCTGCGGAATAACCAAAAGTCCAACCCCGAGCTTCGCCATGATCGGCATCGACTCGGGAGACACCGCCGCCGCGTAAGTCCGTCCTTTGAATGAGCGCGCGGGGAACGGCCGAATATCGCGGCGCGGCTGCCTGGTGTACTTGCCGCCCTCCATGTATCCCTTCTCGAGGGCGTTGAGCACGAGCTCGGCATACTCGACGAACAGGTTTCGTCCCTCATTCTGATCGAGACGGAATCCTTCATATTCAATTCGCGCGAGACCGCGGCCGAGTCCCAATATGAAACGGCCATTTGAAATATGATCGAGCACTGAGATCTGCTCGGCGACGCGAACCGGATCGTGCCACGGCAGCACGACGACCATCGACCCCAACTGCACCTTGCTCGTTTTGCCAGCCATGTAGGCCAAGAACTGCAGCACGTCAGGGCACATCGTGTAGTCATCAAAATGATGCTCGACCGACCAGACCGAATCGAATCCGAGCGGCTC
>JBAPSR010000390.1:0-1736 GCA_049281755.1 Binataceae bacterium (SeqCode) | reverse complement strand
GCGTGGCTCTGCTCCGAGAAAGCGAAGAATGTGACCGGGCAGATAATCGCGATCGATGGCGGAATCACGCTCGGAGTCCGCGCGCTGGAAGGGTAACCTCCCGCTCCCGCACGCGCCGACCCGTATGGCGCGCGGTCTTATCGAGCCTGTAAACTCGGGCCCACGATGGAAACCGCGGTGGCCGATATCGAGTCCGGTGCGCGCTTCATCGTGCGCCGTCTGCGCGAGGCGGGCTTCCAGGCCTTTTTCGCGGGCGGATGCGTGCGCGATAAAATCCTCGGGCTCGCACCCAAGGATTACGACATCGCGACCGACGCGCGTCCGGAAGTCGTCCAGCGGATATTCGATCATACGGTTGCGGTCGGCGCGCGCTTCGGCTCGATCGCGGTGATTCTTGACGGCGCGCAATACGAAACCACGACCTTTCGCGCCGACGCCGAGTATAACGATGGGCGCCATCCATCGGCGGTGCGTTTCGGCACGATCGAAGAAGACGCCAAGCGCCGCGACTTCACGATCGGCGGGATGTTCCTCGATCCGGAAAACGATCGCCTGATCGATCTGGTCGGCGGGATACGCGATCTGCGCGGCGGAATTGTCCGCGCAATCGGAAATCCGCGCGAGCGCTTTGCCGAAGACCGCCTGCGCATCCTGCGCGCCGCGCGCTTTGCCGCGCGCTTCGGCTTCGAGATCGATCCGGCGACGTGGGACGCGATGCGCGAGGCCGCTCCAGCTATCACCGAAATCGCGGCCGAACGAATCGGCGAAGAGCTGGTGATGCTGATGACCGAAGGTGGCGCCGGGCGCGCGATGGACCTGCTGCGCGAGTCCGGACTGTGGGCGGCGCTCGCGCCCGAGCTGCTCGAAATGGTCGGATGCGCTCAGCCCGAAAATTATCATCCCGAGGGCGATGTCTGGTCGCATACGCGGCTCGGGGTTTCGATGCTGCCGGCGGGATGCGGCGAAACCGTCGCGTTCGGAATTCTGCTGCACGATATCGCCAAGCCGCGATGCCGCGCGGTCGCCCCTGACGGCAAGGTCACGTTCTATGGGCATACCGATCAGGGCGCGGTGATCGCGGCGGCGATGATGGCGCGGTTCAAGCGCTCGAACTTCGTGCAGGAGCGCGTCGCCTACCTCGTGCGCGACCATCTGCGCCTGTGCATGGCGCCGCGGATGCGCAAAGCCACCCTCAAGCGGATGCTCGCCGACGAAGGATTTGGCGAGCTGATGCAAGTCGCGATGCTCGACGCGCTCGCGTCGTCGTCATACCTGGGCTACTGGAATTTTTGCCGGCGCGCGCTCGAGTCGATGTCGGCCGCGGAGATTCATCCGCCGCGCCTGATTACCGGCAACGATCTGATCGGGCTCGGATTTTCGCCCGGACCGCGCTTCAAGGAAATTCTGAAAGAAGTGGAAGACCTTCAGCTCGACGGCGCACTCGCGACGCGCGCGGACGCGCTCGCCTGGGTGCTGGCGCATCATGCGCCGCAAGTGACTGCGCAATAGGTGCTTCGCGCGCGCGAAATATCCAAACGCTTCGGGCGGATGCTCGCGCTCGACCGCGTCGATTTCGAGGCGCATCCGGGTGAGATTCACGCGCTGGTCGGCGAAAACGGCGCGGGCAAAACCACGCTGATGAATATCATCGCGGGCCGCCTGCGTCCCGACTCGGGCGAGGTCTCGCTCGACGACGCGGCGCTGATGCGCGGCTCGGCGGCAGGCGCGCTCAGCGC
>JBAPSR010000389.1:0-2464 GCA_049281755.1 Binataceae bacterium (SeqCode) | reverse complement strand
GACCACGAGCGCCGCGATCAGCAGCGTGGTCGCGACCGGGCGGCCGCGCGGCGGCTTGCGCTCGCGCGTGCTGGTGACCATCGAGATCGGCTCGGCAATGCGCGCGGCGGGATTGTTCTCGGCGCGCTGCACGTCGCGCACGAAACGCGAGGCGACTTCTTCCGGGTCGAGGCCGACGTAGGTCGCGTAGCGGCGCAGAAACGGCAGCAGGTATAGCTCATCGGAGACGGTGGCGTAGTCATCGCTCTCGATCGCGCGGACGTAGTGCGCGGGGATGCGAGTTTCGGCGACCACCTGCTCGGGAGTGAAGCCGCGGCTCTGGCGCGCTTCGGTCAGGTATTGGCCGAGAGTCGCATCGGCGCGCGGCGCGGAGGCCGGGCCGGATGGCTTTGCGGAAGATTCGGGTTTCTCGTCAGCCACCACTCACCTGCGCGTCCACATCGTCCGGTCTATTCCAGCCAGGCTTTTGCCGCGTCACTGGTTCGTCCCGCGTGCGCCGACATACGGAGCGAAGCCGCCGGACTGGACTTTGAGAAGATTCTGGCGCGCTGATTTCACGTAGTCGGGTTCGGGCGTGCCCGCATATCCAGCTCCCGCGCTGCCGTATTTGATCGCGTCCTGCCAGTTATGCTGCTGAAACGAGAGCATCCCCATGTAATCATAGGCCATGGAATAGGTCGGGTAGTAATTGATTGCGCGCTGAAAATCGTCGGCCGCCGCGAGCATCCGGCCGGCCTGGTATTCCTTGACTCCGCGCTGGGTGAAGATTTGCGCGGCGAGTTGCTTGAGGCTCTGGTTGTCGGGATCGTGGCCGAGTGCGGCCTGGATGTCATTGGCGGCTTCATCGTAGCGGCCGGCAGCATATGCGGATTGCGCCTGATCCTGCGCGACGGGAGCGCACGACGCGACCGCCGCGGCGATTGCGGCGACGATCAGGAGGGTCAGCGGATACTTCATGTTCGATTCACCGGGCCCCGTCGTTTCCGTCAGCCAAATAACTACAGACCGCCCGCATGGATTCCAAGTGCCCCCCCGAGGTCTGATTCCGCGCCCCTTGTCTGATCCCTCGCCCAGTATGGGAGAGGTAAGGAGAGGGTCCTTTGATCTTGAGTCGCGCTACTGCGCGGCCAAAGATTCCTTCTTTTGTCACGCGTCGATTCGCGCCGCGTTGAGAAATGTCCCTCACCTAACCTCTCCCTTACAGGGCGAGGGACCAGACAACGGCGAGGGACCAGACAGGGGCGAGGGACGCGATGGAGGTCCGTTGAACAGCGCGAGCTTTTTGCCTTCGCAGGCGATCACGGTCGGTTTCGGATTTGGTAAAGTTTTCAAAATGGCGGGCAGGTCTTTTTGGTTCGCGATCAGCACGAAGCATCGCGACTGCGACCACATCTCGTTAAGCTTCGCGGCCGTGCCGATAAATCCGTCGCGCTCTTCGGACGGGTCGGCGAACTCGCCCAGCTCGCCCCAGTACTGCACCGGCATTTCGCGCTTACCGGTGTAGAACGGCAGCGCCTGAACATAATGACGGTACGAGCCGAGGACGCATCCGGGTCCGAGGTAGGGCGCGATCCTGTGTGCCAGTTCGCGGTAGCTGACGACGGAAGCGGCTGCGCCGCGAGCGCGCTCAGCGATACCCGCGGTCAGGAGCATCGCAAGCGCGATCGGCACGATTGCGAATGCGGCGCGAGTGGCTGTGCGCGTCAGCAGGTACGCGGCAATCGCGCCGGCCGCGAGCGCAGCGGCGATCATCGCGCCGTCGAGTGCGAGGCCAGGCGGTAATCGATCCGCCGCGAGGTAGAGGCCGATGCATGCCGCCGTTGCGGCGCAAACGTTGACGACCGCGAAAGATCGCATCCACGCGATGCCGCGCTCGCGCGCGATCTCGGAGATACGCGTCAGGCCGTAGCCCGCGAGGATCGCGAGCGGAGGAAGCGCCGGTAGAATATACGAGCCGAGCTTCGAGCGCGGAATCGAAAAGAACATCACGATCGCCACGAACCAAATCACAAGCAGGTTCGATCGCGAGCGGAGCGGGTTCTCTTTCGAGCGGCTGATTTCAATCCACCCGAGCGGCGCGAAAAAGATCCATGGCCAGGCGCCGCCGATGACGATCGGAATAAAAAACCACGGGCCCCATCCGTGCTCCTGCGAGCTGACGAAGCGTTCCACGTGTTCGTGGATGAAAAAGAATTCCAGGAAGCCGGGGTTGCGGTGCTCGGCGAGGACGAACCACGGCAGCACGATCGCGAGATAGATGATCGCGCATCCGACGAACGGGATGCGCCGCAGCTCGCTCGCGCGGTGCTCGACCAGCATCCAGACGAGCGCTATCGCTCCGCCCAGCACCAGCGCGACCGGACCTTTGCTGAGCGTGCCCAGCGCGAGCATCGCAGCGGACAGCCACATCCAGCGCCGGCCGGCGCCGGAGCCGAAATCGGGTGCGCGGGACGCACCGATAAAC
>JBAPSR010000388.1:0-1748 GCA_049281755.1 Binataceae bacterium (SeqCode) | reverse complement strand
ATCGAGCATCGCGCCACCAGCAATAGCGATAAGGCCAACCAACCACGCAGCCCGCATGACCAACGAAGGTTTCCGATGATTCATAAGCATCCCATGATACGGACCTGCGCCACCTTCTTCCAGACCGCGGCGCGCGTAATCTACGACGCTCGCCGACAGCAATAAGGCTCAGCGATGGCTTCGTCGAAAAACGAACCCATTGGAATTCTTTAAAAATCAGGTACTTACTGGCTTCGTTCAGTAAATTTCCCCTGCGGCCCAGCCCGCTTCTCGGTCGGGCGGCCATTGTTCCGAGTTGGGAAGCGGCGCGCGCGAGCTAAATAAAAAGCGAACAGTTCAGCCTTGTAAGATTCCCGCAGATACTTTATGGGCGGCCTCGATAAGGCGCGAGCGAAGGAGCGGCAGATGTTGCCGTCCAAGGAATGTATCGCCATCCAACAGATAGGTTGGCACCTCGAACACTCCCATGCCCCGGAGCTCCGATTCAACTCGCGCAAGCTCAGCGCGGCCTTCTTCTTTCACGAATGCTTCAAACCCCGAGACCGGCGCGCCAATCTCAGTGAGCAAAGTTCGTATCGCGCGCTCATCTTCGATGTCGAGATCTTCCTTCCAATAGCGTTCGAACACTCGCGCGACGTACGACCCGGCGACCGACGGGCCTTGGCGTCTGGCCCACAACAGACCAATCGCGGCGAGGGTTGAATGTTTAACACGATTGAGCGGCCCAGCCATCGCGAGACCACGATCGGCGGCGTAGCGGGCGATATCGCGCTCCAAATAATCGGCGCGAAACCGGCGATGGCGCGCGCCGCGGTCTTGTCCGGAAGGCGCCGCCGGTGTTTTCGACGGAGCGACGACCAGCGGTTGCCAATCGATGGTGATCCCGAGCTCATCCGCCAAAGCGCAGGTCGGTCCGATCGCGAGATACGCCTGTGGGCTCTTGAAATCGATGACGACCGGCAGCTGGCCTTTGATGATTTTACCCGCCGTCGCGGGCTCGGACGCTAAATTCCCGTAAGCGACATCTGGAGGCGCGCCCGAGCGCCCAGTCAGCATCCATCGGATTCGCGGCAGATGCTCTCGCCCGAAAAATAATTCACCGTCAATCACATACGTCGGTACTCCGAAGATTCCCGCGTCGAAGGCCTTACGCTGGATACTGTCGTGGAGTACACGACCCTCGCCGGCCGCATAATCCTGGAAGCCCGCCGTCCGCGCGCCGGCCTCTTCGAGAACGTGCTCGATGGCCCCGGCATCTTCGAGATTCAGCTCGCGCTTCCAGAAACGCTCGTACACGATGCCCGAGTAGGAGCGGAGCACAGCTTGGTCCTGCTGCTTGGACCATAGCATACCGATCCCGGCAAGCGACGAATCCCAGATCTTGACGGTTCCCCGCACGATAATACCGCGCAGAGATCCGTAGCGTCTCACGTCGTGATAGGCATACTTGACTTTGGTCCACTGGCCGGGCGTGCGCTCGCTCTCAACCACTTTGCCTTCCTGATTGAGTCGAGCAGAGCCAAGATAACTCGGGATGTCGAGTGTGAACGGCCGCCAATCAGCCTCGACGCCGAGCTCGTCTTCCAGAGCCTGAGTCGGTTCGATCGCGAGGTACGCGTAGGGACTCTTGTAGTCTATGTAGACGATAAGCGGCGCGGACGAAGCGAGCGGGCTGAAAGTGTCCGAAGACATCATCGAACATCTCCTTGCTGAAACTCACAGCCTTTTTCAATGGCAGGGTGGCGGGT
>JBAPSR010000387.1:0-9723 GCA_049281755.1 Binataceae bacterium (SeqCode) | reverse complement strand
ACCGCAAGGCCGCGAACGTCGGTGCCGACCAGTTCCACCTCGCCGGTGTGAATTCCAGCTCGGATGGCAATGCCGAGGTTGGCGACTGACGAACCGATTGCCTGCGCGCATCGAACTGCACGGGCCGGTCCGTCGAAGAGGGCAAGGAAACCGTCGCCGGTAGTGTGGATCTCACGTCCGCGAAATCGGTTAAGCTCGCCACGCGTGCGCTGGTTGTGCTCGGTGAGCAATTCGCGCCAGGGGGAATCGCCAAGTCTGCGCAGATGCGAGGTCGAGTCGACTATATCGGTGCAAAGTACGGCCGCGAGGACGCGATCGCCGTCGGTCGGCATCGCGAAAATCTGGGCGGAGGCGAACTCGATCGCTTCGAAAGGCTCGTCGCCGATAACGGTCGCATCGTGGCCCGGTGGAATATCGTAAACGTCGTCGACTCCGAATTCGTACGCCTCGCCGGCGTCAGTCTCGACGCGCAGCCGGCCCTTGAAAACAACTCCGAGGTGATGGATTTGGCAGTAATGCGTGTGAGCGATCGGCCCCACGTCGCGCGACCATCGCCATCCGGGCTCCAATAAGAACCGTCCAATGGTGGTTTCGTGGTGGGAGACGGTTTCGACCCGCCCGTTAGGGAAACGCCGGACTTGCTCCGGGTGGCGGAGACTCTTTGCTTCGGGATGCGGCATTTCCCTGGAGAGACTTAGCTGGAATTTACGTTTTGACTCTTCTGTTCCAACCCCTGTATAGACCGGACGATCTTCCTGCTGCAAGAGATCGGTATCGTCCGCTTCGGTATTCTAGATGGCGATCGCGTGCTTCGCTGCTGCCTGCCGAATGCTTATTTCCTGCCAGTGGTTGCCGACGGTTCGTCGGCCGACGCGAAATCGAGGTTCTGATCCGGCTGCCAGTCTGGTTACGTATGTGTAATATGAAGTATAAGCAGGTTCGTTTGGATTGTGACGCGACTCGACAATTAGCGGGTAGGCACCTGCTACCTCGGGTTGGTTCTGGCAAGGGTACTGTGAGGCGCTGTGAGATGCATATTCATCTGATTCCTTCATCGCTGCTTTTCGGATTTGCGATTCTGGTGTTCGCCGGGGTTGCGTTGGCGTCAACCAAGTCTCCGATTCCCGCGGCCCAGGTCGATGCGCCGCTGGCGGCATTGTCGGGGAAACAAACGGCGGTCTTTGCGGGCGGATGCTTCTGGGGCACGCAGGGCGTTTTCGAGCGGGTCAAGGGAGTGATCGATACGACGGCTGGATATGCCGGAGGGTCGGCGGCGACGGCGACCTACGCGCAGGTGACGACGGAAACGACCGGACATGCGGAATCGGTCGAGGTGGTTTATGATCCCTCGAAAATCACCTATGGAGAACTACTGCGGATTTTCTTTTCGGTCGCGCACGATCCGACGCAACTGAATCGGCAGGGGCCGGATGTGGGCACGTCGTATCGCTCGGCGATCTTCTACAGCGACGCCGAGCAGAAGAAGATCGCCGACGCGTATATCGCGCAGCTCGACGCGGCGAAAGTCTTTCCGAGAAAGATCGTCACGCAGGTGACGCCGCTCAAGGGATTTTATCGCGCCGAGGATTATCATCAGGACTACGCGCTGAAGAATCCGGGCAATCCGTATATCCAGGTATGCGACCTGCCCAAGATTGCGGCGTTGGAGCAGGAATTTCCGGATCTGTTCGTCGATTACAAAGGGAAGTAGGGGAGCGACCCGCGATTGTCGGCTGCGGGGACGGGCGCGTCGCGACGCGTCCCTACGAATGCGGTTTTGTTTTCGTAGGGGCGGTTCGGGAGCCGCCCGGCTTTCGCGCCGCGCGCCGATCCTCGAAATACCGGCGCTTCAGGAAAGCGGCGAAGTCATTTATCTCAGCCTGAAACCGACGCAATCGCGCGGCTCGTCGAGACGCAGGCAAAATCTCCTGGATATCGGCCAACTGATTGATGAGTCGCACGGCACCGTAGCTGTGCGGGACGAGAATGATTCGGCCCACCGCCGGGTACTTCCTGGCGCGGTAGAACTGCTCCAATATCGAGAAGAGCCTTTCCTGTTCCTTTAGATTCTCTGTGCGAACCGATCGAATTTCTGGATGCGAATGCTTTTTCGGATCGTCCATCAACGATCGCAGGAGCTTTGCCGGCGGAATCACACCAATATCCACCCATGGAGCCTTGATACCCCAGGTAAGATGTCCTTGGCAGGAGGCCCGTGTTCGAAAGCCGAGAGCCCGGAGAGCTACGACGGCAGCCGTGATTCCCCGATCGACTCTTTTTCCGAGGCGGTCCGTCAAGCAGTCAACCTCCTTGGCGATCGTCCGCCAGCATTTCAGCGTGCCCTCGACAGCGCCGTCTCTGCTGGTCGGCTGCTGGTTCATCGCTGGGCGCGCCGGTCGCGGCCGAACAGCAGATTGAGGAACTCGGTGACCTGGCACTTTGGGCACATCACTAGAGGATGCGCATGCTCTGTTGGCTCGCCGGTGTCGTCGAAGAAGCAGTTGCAAGCCATCTTGAGGTTGCACCATTCGCATCGGACGGCGTGCAATTGTCCGACGTTTTCCAGCGTCGTCCGCGGTTCGTTTTTCATCGCGGCATTGTCGCACGGGCGCGCGACAGCGGTTGTCAATGCGGCCGAGCGGTCTTTTTTGATCCAGCCCGGCGGGTTATTCGCGAAACGCTCCGATCTCGAAGCGCACGTTGTCGGCGCGCGGAGACGGGCGGGTCGCGACGCGCCTCTACGAATGCGGTTTTGTTTTCGTAGGGGCGACTCGGGAGCCGCTGGGTTTTCGCGCCGGTCTATGATGTCAGCGCTATCCGCGCGAAGCTCTGAGCTCGAAGCGCACGCCTTCGCGGCGCTGGAGCAGGCCTACAATCTCGAAAAGATTGCTGGCGCGCGGATTGCCCGCTGGACCCAGCATTCGCATCAGGCTTTTGGAGGGAATGTGAGTCGCTGCCGCGAGGTCGGTAAAGCCCATAGTTGCGTTGATGTAATCGCGCAGGATGGTCTTCGCAGTGGCTACATCGCCGGCGAGCATCGCTTCGACTCCTTCCCGGAGAAGTGCTCTTCGAAATCTGGGATCACGCTCGGCGCGAGCGCGGATGGTTTCCTTGAAGTCGCGAGTGAGCGGCATGGCGGGGCCTCCTACTTCCTGCGTTTGTAATCCTGCCAGTTGGCTAGCGCGGTGCTAATGTCCCGTCGTTGGCGTTTTTTCGTTCCTCCACCCAACAAAATCACCAGAGTTGCTCCATCCCTGCCGAAATAGATCCGGTAGCCGGGCCCGAAGTCGAGCTTGTATTCGGAGACTCCGGAGCCGACACCCTTCACGTTCGAGAAATTTCCGAGTGAGATCCGGGTCACTGCGGTCGTGACCTTTGCGGCGGCCTCGGCACTCAGGCTATCGAACCATCCCGCGTATGGGCTTGCGCCGTTGGCGTCGAGAAATTCGCGGACAGAGATCATCAGCTACGGTAACATATATGGTACCATAGTCAAGCGGCACCAGAAGCAAATTGTCTCCCCATTCCCCGCTCACCTAAGGATGTATCAGGCAGAACGCCTAGAGGGTGCGTTTGAAGGAGATGCTGGCGAGGGTCAGCATCAGGCCCATGAAGATCAGCAGGAATACTACGTCGTTGGTTACGGCGGCGAAGTCGGCGCCCTTGAACAGGATCGATTTGATCGCGCTTACGGAGTGAGTTTCCGGGTTGTAGCGGGCGAAGGCTTTCAGCCACGGCGGGAAGCTCTCGATCGGATAGATCGCGCCGCTGGGGAAAAACAGGATCACGTTCAAAAAGCCGGCGAAGGTACCAACCAGGCGCGGATGGCCCGCGCGGCCGAGCAGAGAAAAAGTCATCGCGAGGAGGCCGGTCGAGCTGATTATAATGATCCCGATCAGCGTCAGCAGGGCGGGCAGGCCGCCAGCGATGGTTCCACGCGTGATCAGTAATCCCATGAACAAGACCAGGATCGCGGCGATGCTGGTGACGGTTACGCCGCTGCCTAAAATTCCCGCCGCGATATTCCATCGCGACAAAGGCGTGACGAGATAGCATTCGGTCACGCCCATGAACTTGTCCATCACCCAGTTGAATACGCCCGCCATCAGCGAGCCCATGAAGATCGCCATCACGATCACGCCGGGAATCAGCGAGCGATCGTAATCGACATACTGGAAGAGCCAGCTCGGGCGGAGCACGATCTCGTTGAGCTTGGGCTCGCGCGCGGTGACGAAATTTATTTTCACCGCGGCGGCCGCGTCGGACATCACCTGCTCGAGGGTGGCATCACTGACCGAATCGACGTTGTCGGTGAACAGGCCGATTTCGGCAATCCGGCCCTCGGCGACGTCGTGGCTGAAGTTGGGCGGAATAATTACCGCGCCCTTGAACTCGCCGTCGCGGACATCGGCGATCGCGGCGCCGGGATCGCTCATGAAGGTCAGCTCGAGGGTCTTGGGTCCCGCCTGCAGCGCGAGCATCTGCTCGACTACGCGGCGCGAATACTCGCCATGATCCTGCGCGACGACGGCAACTGGCAGATGCCTTAGCTGGCCCTGGAACGAGTTGCCGATAATCACGAGGTAGATGATCGGCATCAAGATCGTCGAGAGCAGGGTGAGAGGATTGCGCATCAGCTTCAGCAGATCGCGGCGCATGATTGCAAAAGTTTTCATGATGGCCGCCTTTCAGCGCTGCTGCGGCATCCCGGCGCCGACCAGGAAGCTGACTTTCTTGGCGGCCTCATCGCGCAGAGTGCGCCCGGTGAAGCGGATGAAGACGTCTTCGAGCGAGAGCTTGTGCACGCTGATCGAGGTGACGTGCGCGCCCTGCGCTTCGACGCGATCGATCAGGCGCGGGATGATATGCGCGCCGTCGTCGGTGGCGATAATCAGCTTGCCGCCGCCGTCGTCGATCACTTCCTGCGCGAAACTCTCGGTCCGCAGCGCAACCGCGACCGCCGCCGCATCGCCATCGACCTCGATCTCGACGCGGTCGGCGCCGTTGACGAGCTTCTTGAGACCGATCGGAGTGTCGAGCGCGATGACCTTGCCGTGATCGACGATCGCGATCCGGTCGCATAGCTGCTCGGCTTCGTCCATGTAGTGGGTCGTAAGCGAGACGGTGATCTCGCTCTCGTTGCGCAGTTCGCCAAGCAGATCCCACACCGCGCGGCGGCTTTGCGGATCGAGTCCGATTGTCGGCTCGTCGAGGAACAGCACTTCGGGCGAATGGATAAGTCCGCGCGCGATTTCAAGCCGCCGGCGCATCCCGCCGGAATAGGTGGCGACGAGATCGTTCGCACGCTCGGTCAGTTTGACCATATCGAGCAGGCGTTTGGCGCGCTTATGACGCTCGGCGCGCGGGACGCCATAGAAGGCGCCGTAGATGTCGATATTTTCCCATCCGGTGAGATCGAGGTCGGAGGTGAGCGCCTGCGGGATGACGCCGATTTTCTGACGCACGCGGCGCGGATGGCGTGAAACGTCGTCGCCGGCGACGGTCGCTTTTCCGCTCGTGGGCGGAATCAGCGTCGTCAGCATCCTGACCAGCGTGGTCTTGCCCGCGCCGTTGGGACCGAGCAAGCCGAAGACCTCGCCGCGGCTGACCTCGAAGCTGACGCCCTCGACCGCGGTGAAGCTACCGAAGCGCTTGGTCAGATTTTCGGTTTGAATTGCTGCTGAGCCGGGTTCCATCATTGCGTAAAAACGTCACTTCCGCGGTCATTCCGGGCTTCAAATCGCCGCCGCCCTGGAGCACCTGGACTTTCACATAGAAGGTGCGGATATCCTGGCGCCCGCGGCGCACGTCGTGTTCGGTGGCGAACTGTCCTTCCTGTCCGATCGCGATGATGCGGCCGCTGAATTCCAGCGGCGGATTGGTCGGCAGCCGCACGCGCGCGGGCTTGCCGATATAGAGCGAGCCCAAGTCGGTTTCTTCGACGTCGACGCGCGCCCAGATAGTCGAGAGATCATCGACGGTCAGGATCGGAGTGCCCGGCGTGACCCATTCGCCAACCTCGAGCGCCTTGCTGACGATCACGCCGTCAACCGGCGCGAGAATTTTCGTGTCGCGAAGCTGGTCCTGATAAAAATCCACGTTGGCGCGCGCGTTGGAGACCGCCGCGAGATCCTGATCGACGGCGGTCTTCGAGTCGTCGTGATCTTTGGCGGGAATGATGTGCTCGGCGAAGAGTTTGTCGTCGCGCGCCGAGTCGCGCCGCGCCTGCGCCAGATCGGCCTGCGCCTTTTCCAGGCTCGCGCGCGCCTGCGCAAGCTGATTGCGCAGATCGATATCCTCGATTTCGCAGACCACGTCGCCTTTGTGCACTTGGTCGCCTTCGATCAGCGTCAGCTTCGCGATACGGCCCGGGATGCGGCTGGTGATATTGACCTCGGGCGCTTCGATCATGCCGACCGCCGCGATCTTGGTCATATCAACTTCGGGCCAAAGGTATTTGGTGCCGAAGATATAGAAACCCCAGCCGAGCGCGGCGAGGATCGCGAGCGTAATAATTCGCCGAATAATTTTTCGAATCATGTGGAGCTTACTGGGTATGCCCTGGGCGGCGTCCGTTGGAATGTGGCTCGAGGCTGAGCCCGTGCATGACCATCTCGCCGACCTCGGCGGTGATCTCGTCGATCGGGCGCCGCGCCTCGTAGTAGAGCATCACCGATCGCATCCCGCCGAGAACCGCGTGGGTCGCGAGCAGCGCGTCGCCGGGACGAAACGCTCCCGTCTGCATCCCCTCTTCGATCAGCGTGGTGAAGAAGCGCACCCCGCGATCGCGCCATCCCTGGATCAGCCGGTTGCGCGCCTGCGCCATCCGCGGCTCCTCAGTATAGATCAGGCGCAGCAGATCGCGGCGCTCATTGTAAAACTGGATCGTCAGCATGACGGCGTGGCGCAGCCGGTCCCGTACCGGAGAAGCGGGATCGACGGTCGAGGCGTAGTTGCGCGCGATTGTCTCCAGACCGTCGCTCAGAATCTCGAGGTAGAGGTCTTCCTTGGACTGGAAGTAGAGGTAGAGCGTCCCCTTGGCCACGCCGGCGGCGTCGGCGACGCGGTCCATCGTGACGCTCTGGTATGGATCGTAGGCGAACAGGCCCAGTCCCGAGGCGAGAATTCGCTCGCGCTTCGAGGGCGGTTTCGCGGGCGCGGGGGGCGGCATCGGGGATGCGATTGTGTGGGCTTCGGCGGTTGCACGCTTCATAAACTGACCAGTCAGTCATTTTGGAGTAGTTGCAGAAACGAGTCAAACGAGCCGGATCGATGACGGTGCGTGGCTTCGTTGCGCCGTGCTACGTATCAGCACGATGCATCATGAAGTAAAGCTCAACTTGCCCGAGGGGCTTTGGCGCGCGATTCAAAAACGCCGTGCCGCGACCGGAGAATCGATCCGGCATATCGTCAACGCTGCCCTAGCGCGCCATCTCGAGGTTGACCATCGCACCCTGTTCCAGGTCTCGACCTCGGCGGCGCTGGTGCAGGGGATCTACGACGGCGCGGTGACGATCGCGACGCTGCGCGAGCATGGCGACCTCGGCCTCGGGACGTTCGAGCATCTGGACGGCGAGATGATCGCGCTCGACGGCGAATTCTATCAGGTGCGCAGCGACGGCTCGGTCCGGCTCGCGGAGGACACGGCGCAGAGTCCGTTCGCGGTCGTGACGCGCTTCGCCGCCGACGACGAGATATCGATCGCGGGTCCGATTGATCTGGCGGCGCTGTGCGAAGCGATCGACCGGCGCCGAGGATCGAACAATCTGTTCTACGCGATCCGGATCGACGCGCATTTCGATCGTCTGCTGGTCCGCGCTGCGTGCAAGTCGGCCGAAGGGGTGCCGCTGGTCGAGGCGACGAGCCATCAAGCGGAATTCGAGTTCAGCGATGTGCGCGGAACGATCGTCGGGTTCTGGGCGCCGGTCTATTCGGCGGCATTCAGTATCGCGGGGTACCACTTTCATTTTCTCTCGGCGGATCGCAGCCGCGGCGGCCATCTGCTGCGATGCGAGATCGACGGGGCGCGGATTCAGCTTCAGCGCGAGGGCAACTTTCAGGTCGCGTTGCCGGAGAGCGCGGAATTTCTGAAGAGCGATCTGACGCGCGATCCGTCAGCCGATCTGGATAGAGCCGAAAAACCGCACTGACTACTCGATCGCGCGTGCGCACTTCTCGCGCCGCGCGCTATCCGCCTGGCGGCCTTCCGAGCAGTGGGACAGGTATATATTCTCTCGCTCAAATACCAGAAAACGAATGTTCTTATTGTAACTTTTGAGGTTTTGAACGCGCAGAAAATAGCTTGACGATCAGCCCGGCGGGGCTGAGAATTGATCAGATGGAAATCAATCAAGGAATTTCCCTCTGAAGCCAGGCTAATATGAAATTCCTCGCCAGTCGTACACTTCGATTCTTCTTCGCGCTTGCTTTCTCAATCCTTGTCGCGGGCTGTTGGGGTCCTGGAGGAGGATATTACGGGGGAGGCGGCGGATATCCCGTCTATTCTGGGTACTCCGGTGCGTATCCGGACTATGCCTACCGCGGATGGGGCGGGCATCCTGAGACTGGATATTATCGGGGTGCGTGGGGTGGTTATGCGCCCGGCCGCGATACCTGGGCTGCGAGCAGCCGTGGAAGGACAAGCTGGGGCCGAGGCGCGCCTGCAGGACGCAGCGCGCCAGTTTCACATGCGGCAGCAGGACATAGTGGTGGCGCTGCACACGGCGGCGGTGGCGAGCACGGCGGCGGCGATCATCGTTGATGCCTGCGCGTCATCGGATCGCAGTGATTAGTCAGAGTTTTCAGTTGAGTAGTCAGAGCGTGAACGCATTGCAAGATGCTCAAACTATCCTTCGAGTCCAGGAACAAACCAATGCTTCAAGGAATAGACGATAATCTAAAATCCGCGTTGCAACGCTATGCGCTCAAGCTCGTACTGATCGGGCTTGCGATCGCGCTCAGCCCCTGCCGCGCGGTCTTCGCTCAGGATGCGGGACAGAAGATGTTCACCTCTCCGCAGGACGCCGCCGCGGCTCTGGACGCTGCGATGAAGAATGACAGCGATCCGCAGGTGCTCGCGATCCTGGGATCATCGGCGCAGTCGTTGATTACGTCCGGCGATCCGATTACCGACAAAGCCAATCGCGCCAACTTCATCAAGCGCTACGATCAGTTGCATCAGTTTACCGCCGCCGGCGACGGGCGGGTATTTCTATATATCGGCGAAGACAACTGGCCGACGCCGATTCCTCTGCAGAAAAGCGGCAGCCAATGGTATTTCGATACTGCATACGGCAAAGAAGAAATACTATATCGTAATATCGGCTGGAATGAGTTGAAGGTAATCAGGGTGTGCAAGGCGATTGGCGAGGCCGAGCACGATTACTACGCAAAGGACCACGACGGCAGCTCGGTGCATCAGTATACTCAGAAGTTCAGCAGCGCGCCCGGCACCCAGAACGGACTATACTGGCAGGTCAGTGCGGGGCAGCAGCCGGAAAGTCCGCTTGGCCCGTTGGTCGCGGAAGCGGCTGCCGAGGGCTATGCGCATCAGACCGCGCGGACCCAGCGCCCTTTCCACGGCTATGTATATCGGCTGCTGACGCGCCAGGGCGCGGGCGCCGCGGGAGGAGCCAAAGACTACATCGTCAATGGCCAGATGACCGGGGGATTTGCGCTCGTTGCATACCCAGTCAGCTATCGCGTCACCGGAGTGATGACGTT
>JBAPSR010000386.1:0-7269 GCA_049281755.1 Binataceae bacterium (SeqCode) | reverse complement strand
ACGACCGCGAACAGAATCGAGAGCATCGGGATGCCGGGCACTACCAGCGCGGTCGTCCAGGCCAGCGACAATCGGCTGATCGCGCCGTACCAGGTGAGCGAGGAGAGGAAGTAGATGAAAAATCCCGAAGCGAAAATAACCGCGAGCGCCGGGATACTCGACAACTGCCAGAGCGTATGCGGACGCAACAGCAGCAGCATCGCGAGCAGCACAAACGCCGCGTATATCATCCTGCCCGCGGTTACGGTTACCGGCGTGAGCGGCGGCATCATCTTGAGCCCGATCACGTGCGACGACTGCCAGAAGAGCGGGGTGCATAGCACCAGCCCCGCGGCCCACAGCGGTGAAAGTTCGCCGCCGCCGCCGAACACCGAGCCGATTCCAAGCAGGATCGTCGCCGTGGCGAGGAGCTGGCGCCACGACGGGCGCTCGCCAATCAGGATCGTCGCCAGGATGAGCGAGTAAACCGGCTCGGTCTGGAGCAGGATCGTGCCCGCGATCGCGTCGATTCGGGTGAGTCCGAAGGTGAGGGTAAGGCTGGTCGCAACCGTCCCGACCATCGACATCGCGAACATCCGCATCCGGAACCGCGGCGCGAACAGAACCGCAAGCTCGTGCTGCCGGCTCATCGCGATCGCGCTGCAAATCGCCGCGACCACTACCGCTGCGGTGCAGAACAGAAGCGGATCGAGATGGACCGCGCCCCATCGCGTGAGCCCGGGTTGCGAAGCGCCGATGATGGTGTTGACGATCGCGAGCGCAAAGCCGATTCGGAATGCGCGGCCCGGCTGCTCGGCGCGCGCCGCCGTGGCTGCCGGCGGCGGAATCGATTCCACGTCCATGGCTACTTCAGGCGCGCGCAATCACGACCGCGATCACCACGACCGCAAGCGCGACGCGATACCATGCGAAGGGAACGTAGGTCCGCGTCTTGACGAATCTGATCAAGCCGACGATCGCGATGATTCCGAAAATCGTCGCCGTGATAAAGCCCCATCCGACTTGCGCAGTCAGCCCGGCGTGCAGGATTTTGCGCGACTCGAGCAACCCGGCGCCCGCGATAATCGGCGTCGCCATCAGGAAGGAGAAGTTCGCCGCGTCCTGCCGTTCGACGCCGAGCAACCGGGCCATCGTGATCGTCGCTCCCGACCGCGATACGCCGGGAAAGATCGCCAGGGCCTGACTCAGCCCGATTGCGATAGCGTCGAGGAAGGATAGCTGTCCGATTGTTCGCTTATTGGGCCTATATTCATCTATAAACCAAAGCGCGATGCCAAGAACTCCCAAAGCGAGCCCAATCCATAGGATATGCTCGCGGAACAGAGTCTCGGCCGGCTTCTCTAGGGCGAGGCCGATAAGCGCCCCGGGAATCGAGGCGACGATCAGCAAAACCAGGAGCCGCCGCCGGGCCGCATCGCCGTTGAAAATCGACGCTGCCATCTCGGTCCAGTCGCGCCAGTAATAGACCAGCAGAGCCACCAGGGTACCCAGATGCAGGGCAACGTCGAAGGCGAGGCCGGGATCCTGCCATCCGAAGAACCACGGAATCAGGACCAGATGCGCAGAACTGGAGACAGGCAGGAACTCGGTAAGTCCTTGGACGGCGCCGAGAATAATCGCTTGTAAGGTTGAAAACATAGTAATTTCAGCTATTTAGCTTCGCTGCAACGAGGTCCGCAGAGAATGTTTCAGGCTCGCACTGCCTGTGAATAACTCGATTATGCGGTTCCGGAGCATGCCCATTTCGCTTGACCGGGTGACCGCTTGGTTTAGAATCAAGGTGCGAGTTCGGGTATGGGGGCGGATTTCGAGGAGGTCTCGATGGCTATGAGTCGCAGCGCATACGGTAAGGTCATCCCGCTTCGGGAAGGCAATATCGTTGACGAAGAGGCGGACGCCTCGCGGTCTCGGCTTTGGGATTCGGTGCATCCGGGAGACCCGCGTCCATTCCCAACAGTCAATACTCTGCCGCGACTGCCGGTGGCGATTGCGGACGAGATTCTGGACTACTACGGATGGGTGTTCTGCCAGGGCGGATTCCTCAACCTGCAGATGACCTTCGAGCAGTTCCTGGCCGTGGTAGCGGCAGTCAGCCCGTCGGGGCTGTGTCCTGAATACGATCCCTCGGAGTTTTCGAGCATCAACGACTGATCGGATAGCATTGTAGATTCGAGCGCGCCCGTTGCATCGCGACGCGGCGCGCTTTTCGTTTCGCGGACACGCCTCGATGCGGCGCGGGTCTCGCCTCGGGACCAAGCGGTGAGCCTTAGGGTGCAGCGGAAGTCCCCTTATGGGCGGGCAGCAGATCGTCCCTGACCCAGATCGTTTCAACTCCGCTCAGATCGCTGGCCGAATTCAGGCCATTGTCCTTTCCGATTAGCCGCCAGTTGTCCTCGTTGCCGGTCGCTCGCTTCGCCAACGCGCGCAAATCCTCGCCCGGCAGCAGGGCGAAGTTGACGCCACCCTCGCGCGGGGTCGCTGAGGGAGGAGGAAGCTGGGCCGCGAGCTGGTCGAATTTGCCGAACAGATCCAGCCGCTTGCTCGGCAGATAAGCGGGCAAGTCGGCGTCGGCGATATCTTCGGTCTGGAGATTCGCGACGATCCGGCTGGTGCGATCGCCGGTCGGCACGACCTCGATATCGTAACGATACTGCGGATCTACTCCCACCACGCTGCCGAATATTCCCGCGCCCTTGTCGGCGGGACGCCAATTGGTCACGACATGTTCGCCCCCGGCTTTTACCTCGAACAGAACTCCTTCGCCGCGCAGAACGTCCTGCGTCATCACGAAGGTATCGTGCGCGGGGTAGGGCGTATCGTGCTGCTCGCCCTCGGCGGCCTCGGTGCCGCCGCCGGCCAGGCTGTACGGGGCATAGGTGGCCCCGCATCCGGCCAGAGTCATGAAGAGCAGACCCACCAGAGCTGAAGACAGGTATCTTGAAGATTGCATGATGCGGCGTCAGCGATCAGGAAACCATGCACGTTCCCCGTGCGCAAGAAGCCGAAGCCAGACCAATAACCCGAATGAGATGTCATCTCGAACCGGGCTGCGCGCGCGAAGATTGCGCCACGCGCGAGAGCACGCTAATCAGATACTTCGCTTATGACGGATATATCGAATAATTCCTCGCGGCATGTGATTGCCGTGGTCGGCGCCGCGACTGCGGGCTCGGAAATCGCGCGGATTCTAGCCCGGCGCGGCGCGCTGGTTATCGTCTTCGAGCAGAACCCGAGGCCCTACGGAAAGATCGAGGACGGACTGCCGCGATGGCATGTAAAGCAGCGCATGGAAGAGTACAGCGAGATCGACGGCCGCCTCGACCATCCGAATATCGCCTACGTTCCGATGACGGCGCTCGGCCGCGATCTCAATTTCGAGGAGCTGCGCACCCGGTGGGGACTTTCGGGAATCGTGCTGACCCACGGCGCGTGGCGCGACCGTCCGTTCCCGGTCGAGGGCGCGGACCAGTTCGTCGATCGCGGGCTGGTCTATCAGAACCCGCTCATCTACTGGTTCAATCATTACAAAGAGAAAGCGTATAACGGCCCGCGCTACGAGCTGACGCCAGGAGCGATCGTGGTGGGCGGAGGGCTTGCGTCGATCGACGTCGTGAAGGTGCTGCAAATCGAGATGACGCTGCGCGCGCTCGCGGCGCGCGGAATCTCGGAAGACCTGGTGCGGATCGAGCGCGAGGGAATCGATCCGGTCCTTGCCGCGCACAATCTCAAATGGGCCGAGCTCGGCGTCGCGCCGTGCAAGCTTTATTATCGGCGCCGAGTCCTGGACATGCCGCTGTCGGATATCGCGCCTGACGCGACGCCGAAGCGGGCCGAGGCGATGCGCTCGGCGCGCGGGAAAATCCTGGACAAGGCGATGCGCAAGTTTCTGTTCGAGTTCCAGGAGTTGCGCGCACCGACAGGGTTGATCGCCGAGAACGGCGCGATGGCGGGAGTGCGGTTCAGCGCCACCGAAGTTGCCGACGGGCAAGTCAGAATCGTCGCCGACGGCGCCGAGGCGCCGCGCGCGCCGCTCACGATCAGCTCGATCGGCAGTATCCCGGAGCCGATTCCGGGAATCGCGCAGAAGGGCGAGACCTACGTGTACGTCGATCAGAAAATCGGTCTCTTGATGGACGGGCCGACCGCGGTCTTCGCTGCCGGCAACGTGCTGACCGGCAAGGGCAATATCAAGGACTCGCTCGACAGCGGCACCGAGGTTGGCACGCGAATCGCCGAGGCCTACCTGGGGCTGTCGGATGAAAGCGTCGCGCTGGCCGAGGGCGCGCGCAACGCGGCAACAGCAGCGGGCGAGGCGATAGCAGGAGCGTTGGCGGCGCGCGAAAAGCTCGCGCCGGAAACGATCGCCGGGATACTACTTCGGGTCGAAGAGCGTCAGCGCGCGGTCGGATTCGACGGCGACTATCGCGGCTGGATCGCGAAAGCAACTCCGTCCGATCTGCAGTAATCCACCTCGTCATTTTGCCTCGCCCGGCGGCGGGCGCTAGGCTCTCGGCAGCAAAATGCGCGCGAGGTGCGGTGTGGAAGAGCTCAAGCGAACCGATCCCGAAATCTACGATATCATCCGCAAAGAAGAGCGCTACGAATTCGATTCCGTGCGCCTCATCCCGTCGGAGAATTACGCCTCGGCGGCGGTGCTCGAAGCCACCGGCTCGATCCTGACCAACAAATATTCCGAAGGCTACTCCGGACGCCGCTACTACGAGGGCCAGCGCTATATAGACACGCTCGAGACTCTCGTGATCGATCGCGCCAAGGCGCTGTTCGGCGCCGAGCACGCCAACGTGCAGCCCTACTCGGGCTCGCCGGCGAACCTCGCGGTCTATTTCGGGCTGCTCAAGCCGGGAGAAACGATCATGGGGATGGCGCTGCCGATGGGCGGGCATCTGACCCACGGATGGAACGTCAGTATCACGGGGACGTTCTGGCGCGCGGTGCAATACAACGTCGATCGCGAGACGCATCGGATCGACTACGATGCGGTGCGCGATCTCGCGCGGCGCGAGAAGCCGCGCATCATCGTGTGCGGTGCGACAGCGTATCCGCGGCTGATCGATTTCAAGGCGTTCGCCGAGATCGCAAAAGAGACCGGCGCGCTGATGCTCGCAGATATCGCGCATATCGCGGGCCTCATCGTCGGCGGAGTGCATCCGAGCCCTCTCCCTTATGCCGATGTTGTCACGACCACTACCCACAAGACGCTGCGCGGACCCCGCGGCGCGATGATCCTGTGCAAGGGCGAGCACGCCGAAGCGATCGACAAGGCGGTGTTTCCAGGGTTGCAGGGCGGGCCGCATAACCATACCACCGCCGCGATCGGCGTCGCGCTCAAGGAAGCGGCGACGCCAGCGTTCAAGGATTACGCGGCGCAGATCGTGCGCAACGCCAAGGCGCTCGCGGAGGAACTGCTCGCGCGCGGATTCTCGCTGGTCTCGGGAGGCACCGACAATCATCTGATCCTGGTCGATCTGACGAGTAAGAAAGTAATCGGGAAAAAGGGCGCGAAGGCGCTCGACGTTGCCGGAATCGTCTGCAACTACAACACCGTCCCTTACGATCCGCGCAAACCGTTCAGCCCCAGCGGGTTGCGCCTCGGCACGCCGGCGGTGACCTCGCGCGGAATGCGCGAGCCCGAGATGAAGCTGATCGGCAAATGGATGGACGAAGCGATCGCGCATGCGGGCGACGAAGCCGCGCTAAATCGAATCGCGGGCGAGGTCGCCGAGATGTGCCATCACTTCCCCGCGCCGGGGCTGTCGATCCGCTGAAGGTGGTCAACACTCAACCGGCCACAAAGACACGAAGGCACAAAGAAGAACCTTTGTGGCTTTGTGCCTTAGTGGCCGCTTGGTTTTGTTTTTCTTCCCGCGCTGCTTGACATCTCTGCGTTGGTGACGCGATAAACGCGCCATGGCAAAGATCAAAATCGAACGCGGATTAAATTTCGGCGCGCCGTACACGCCCGACATGCAGCAGGCGGGCAAGCGCCCCGAACCGACCTGGACTACGATCGGCGCGCAGGTGCGCGAGGCTGAAGCGCTCGGCTACGACTCACTCATCGCGGTCGAGACGCAGCACGATCCATATCTCGGTCTTGCGATCGCGGCGATGGAGCCGGCGAAGATCGAGCTCGGCACCGGAATCTCGCTCGCGTTTACCAAGAGCCCCGTTTCTACGGCATACACCGCGTGGGACCTGCAGCGCATGAGCGGCGGACGCTTGATGCTCGGCATCGGTTCGCAGGTCAAGGGCCACGTGATGCGGCGCTTCGGGATGCCGTGGTCGAAGCCCGCGCAGCGCATGAAAGACTACGTCGGTGCGATGCGCGCGTGCTGGAAGACCTGGCAGACGGGAGAGCCGCTCAACTTCCGCAGCGAGCATTACAATCTATCGCTGATGACGCCGAACTTCTCGCCGCCGCCGCAGCAGCATCCGCACATTCCGGTCGCGATCGCGGCGGTGCAGGAAAGGATGCTGCAAGTCGCGGGCGAAGTCTGCGACGGTGTGCGCCTGCATGGGATCGTGACGCGAAAATATATCGACCAGATCGCGCTGCCGAATCTCAAGAAAGGTTTCGAGAAGTCCGGACGCGGCGCGTCCGAGTGGCCGGCGTTTCAAATCTCGGGCGGCGGCTTCCTGGTCGCGGCAAAAGATCGCGACGCGCTTGCGAAGGCGATCGAGGCGACGAAATCAACCATCGCGTTCTACGGTTCGACGCGTTCGTATCGTTCGAGCTTCGAGCTAGACGGATGGGGCGACACCGCCGACGAGTTGCACAAGCTCTCGGTGCAGCAGAAGTGGCGTGAGATGTCGAAGCTGGTCAACGAAGAGATGGTGCAGGCCTTCGCCGCAGTAGGAACCTACGACGAGATCGCGGCGGTAATGAAGACGCGTTTCGCCGGTATCAACCGCCTGGGTTTCGACATGCCGGTGCACAATGAGCAAGACCGCGGTGTCCTGAAAGAGATCCTGCAAGACCTCCGCCGTGGATAGGGATTCTTCTGAATACCCTCTCCGGGAGGAGAGCTTTGCACGGCCAGCCGGAAAAGTGTGCCGGTGCGTGAGGGCGAGATTCCTCGCGATCTCTGCCGCGCAGCATGAAGCATACGAAGCGATAAGCGCTGTCTGATCGCGCTCGGAATGACACAAAGCCAGGAGAAATTGTCATTCCGAGCGCGCATTGGCAATGCAGATGGGGACGTGCGCATCACCGGGAGCGGCGGCGATCGCGAGGAATCTCGCCCTGACGCA
>JBAPSR010000385.1:0-3708 GCA_049281755.1 Binataceae bacterium (SeqCode) | reverse complement strand
CAACCGGATCGCGGGCGAATGGGGACACAACCCGATGCCGTGGCCCGAGCCCGACGAGAGTCCAGGCCAGCGCTGCTACTGCGGACAAAGCGGATGCATCGAAACTTTTCTCTCGGGACCCGCAATCTCCAGACAATTTCGCGCCGCGACCTCGCGCGAGCTAAGCGCGCAACAAATCGCCCGCGATGCGGAAGCGGGAGACGAGCAGGCGCGCGCGGTTATCGAGAAGTTCGAAGAGCGGCTCGCGCGCGCTCTGGCGCACGTCGTCAACATCTTCGACCCGGACGTGATCGTCCTGGGCGGCGGCCTTTCAAATATCGAGCGGATCTACCGAACTCTGCCCCGGCTGATTCCTATTCACGTATTCTCGGACGCGTTCGATACGCCGATTGTTCCGCCCGTCCACGGTGACTCGAGCGGAGTCCGGGGCGCGGCATGGCTGTGGCCGCAATCGTCGGGTGAACGAGATCAGTGATGCCGCGCTGCAATCATGCGACGGTTCCCGGTGTCGGGAGCTCGGCCGAGGTAATCCGCGAGCGTGCGCGGCCCCGGCCAGTCTCCGGCACCAGAAAGAATCCGCCGATCGCGATCAGCCCGAACACGAGCGATCCGACCATCACGTTCTCGAGGCCGAATCTCCCTGCCAGCGCGCCGCAGACGACCGGTGAAAGAAACGCGCCCGCGTAACCTGCGCACCAGACCACTCCGAGCCCCGACCCGGCGCTGGTCGGGGTCATTCCCGGCAGCTCCATCACGATTGTGCTGAGTGTCGGCAGCAAGGCCGCCGATCCGACTCCGATAAGAATCAGCGAGAGCCTGAGCGCGGCGGGACTGGTGAGCGTCACCGAGCCGACGCATCCGAGCACAAACAACACCTGCATCGGCCACGTGAACGGACGGCGAAGCCCGACTACTCCGGAGAGGAGTCCGGCTCCGGCCGCGGCGAAGATGCCGGCGAACGGAACCAGCGCGGTCAGGCTGCCCGCGCGATCCATCGGCATCGCGCGCACGGTTTCATAAAATTCCGGCAGGAATGCGCTGAACAACTGAAACACCCACATCCCGGCGAACAGCGCGATCGCGATGGTCCAGATTTCGCGCATCCTGAGCACCTTGGCCATCGCGCCGGCTTCGCTGACATGCCCGCGCGCGTGCTCATGCCCGGGAGCGTTGCGGCCGAGTATCGTCCATAGAATCGCGATCGCGGCGACCGCGACTCCGTACGCAAGCAGCGCGGCGCGCCATTTGCCGCCGAGCGCGTTGAACACCGGACCGGTCACCGCGAACGCCATGGTAAGTCCGGCGAACGGCGCAACCGCGTTCAGCATATTCATGTATGGCCACTGCGATTCGTCGAACCACTGCATCACCAGCGTTGCCGGCGGCGCGATCATCACGCCGAAACCGATTCCCTCGAGCACCCGGCACGCGAGCAGGGCGCTGAAGCTTTGCGCGTAGCCGCTCAAAATCCCGCCGATCGCGAGGAACCACAACCCGCCGATGAACGATCGCAAGGCGCCGAATTTCTGCGCCACCATCGCACCGAGCAATGCGAAGATCGCGATACAAAGCGCGATGACGGAGATAATCAGGCCGGCATCGCCAAGATGGATCTTGAGGTCGGAGATAATCGCGCTCAGGATCGGGGCGGGTGCAAGCCAGGTAAGGGTCTGGCTCGCGAGCGCCAGCAACAACAGGATTTCAATCACCCATCGATAAGACGACGCGCGCTGCGGCTCAGCCATGGCTCACCTCCGGATGCGATCAGCACTAGGTAGTCGCTGATTTCCAGCCAGAGCGCAAGCTCAATCGAAATAGTTCGAGAGCGGCGGCAAGACGCTGAAGAATCAAGATCACGGCCGCTTAGCCGCGGCCGGTTAAAGCACCTCCGCTCTCAGTTGCGGAAATACTTTCGAGACTTTGCTCAGCAGGTAGTCGCCGTAGCTCCCGCTGACCGTCGCCAGATCGGTGCCGTCCCATCGCCGTCCATGACGACGCCGGCCGGCGGCCATGGCATCCGGTGCAAGAACTTCGATCGGCGCGAGTTCCGCATCGAAGCTTGGGTCGAGGAACAACGGCATCGAGATGCGATCCTGTGTCGAAGCGTTGCGAACGCGATGCAGCGCCGACACGTAACGTCCGGCGGTCAATCGTTCCAGCATGTCACCGACGTTGCAGACGAACGAGTCGGGCACCGGCGTCGCCGCCAACCAACGATCCTGGTGCCAGATCTCGAGGCCTCCGATGTCGTCCTGTCGCAGCAGCGTCAACAGTCCGTAGTCGGTGTGCTCACCCACGCCGAGCTTGTCGTCGTCGGCACTGGCAGTGGATGGAGGATAGTTGAAGATGCGGAAAAGCACCGTAGGGTCGCGAGTGTAGCGTTCGAGGAAGTAGTCCTTCCCCAAGCCGAGACCGACGGCAATTCCATTGAGCAATATCTGGCCCGTGGCAGTGACTTCATCCATGTACGCCAGGAGAGTGTCGCGGAATCCGGGCAGCGGTGGATAGAGATTCATGCCATGCAGCGGCAGGCGGGCCCGAACCCGCGCATCATCCGGGCCCAACTCGGTCCCAAGATAGATTCCTTCCTTGCGATCGGGCCGGCCCGAGGTCAGCTCTCCCTCGACGGGGAAGTACCCGCGCCACGCCCGCCCGCCGTGCGTCATCGCGATCGCCATTTTCTCGTGCAGCGGCAGGGCGAAGAACTCGCGCGCGAGCTTCAACATCCGCGCAGACAGGACCGGCTGGATTCCGTGGCCCGTCACGTAAAAAAATCCGAACTCGCAGCACGCTCGATCCAGTTCCGCACCGATCCGGGCAATGTCGCGAGAGCCGGCGCGAAGCGGCGCAATATCGACGATCGGAAGGTTTGCAGTCGAGCTCATCAACCGCTCAGCGGCTTCGACGTTCAGCACTCTTCGGACGGGAAGTATGGCAGCAGACCGGTTCCGGGATGGCAATTGATGTATTCGAAGAGCTGACCCGCGGCGGGCAGAACGGATACCTCATGCCAGAGCCTCAGTTTGAGGTCCGCGCCATGCTGTTGCACCATCTTGAGGAATCTCGAAAAGATCGCGAGATGAGTCGGATGACTCGCCGCCCATTTTTCGAGATGTCCGAGAGTCAGGAAATAACCAAGTCCGAAGGTCTTTTTCAAAGGCGCGCCGTCGCGATCGGTTTCCTCGGCGAAACGCAAATCGCAGCATCCGGTCGCGTCCGGATTATCCCGCAGAAAGGTCATTCCTTCGACCAGCGCCGGCCGCACCGAGTTGTCGTATTCCGCCAATTCGGCGCCTGCGCAATTGGTCCAGTCCTGACCCGACCTGATGACGGCGAGATTCTCTGGCACCTTGACCCGAAGCCGCTTGCCCAAAGTTGCCGTCGCGCCGTGTCGAGGAAGACTATCGCGGTAGCCGCTACGCAGGGCGTCATCCGCTGATACCTGAATTCGGTCGCGCATGCTGCCCCAATAATTATGCTCCCGGATCGGACCCACGACCTCGCCCCCGGTCTTCGCCACCCCGACCACGATCCCATGAGAAAAAATCGTCTCAAATCGATCGGGCGGGACGGTCAGGATTTCGCGAAAATGACCTTGCCTATCGTCCGCTCGCGCCGGATCGCTCCACCACGAATCGAAGCCGGATTTTTCTTTCCATCTTTCGTAGCCGGCAGGATCAGTCCAATAGGCCGCCGTGATGAGATTGG
>JBAPSR010000384.1:0-10441 GCA_049281755.1 Binataceae bacterium (SeqCode) | reverse complement strand
GCTTGAAATCGATCGCGCGGGTCAGATTGGCTACTACGCGGAATGCCTGATGGGTGGACTGCACGGCCTTGCGGTCGGCGATCTGATCGAGGAATTCGACGCGGACCTGGATTGGGCGCGCGAGCTTGGCGAATACTTTCGCTTAGCCGGCGCCGGCGAGCCGGAGCGCTTCGCCGCCGCAACCTCGCTCGGCGCGCGCGATTATCACGAGCGATTTGGCGCGGCAGGAGTTGACCCTTCGCTGGCGCCGATCCTCGCGCTTCTCAACCGCGCGCGGGTCGGATAAGACTCGGAACATGGCGACCCAGTTCTCGATTCACGTTGCGAAGGAGAACCTGAAATTTTCGGCTGCGCATTTTATCGCCTACCGCGGTTTTCGTGAGCCGCTGCATGGGCATAACTACCAGGTCGGAGTGCGCGTCGAGGGGCGGCTTTTGGGGACCGGTTACGTGATCGATTTCGGATTGATCAAGAAGCTCACCAAGGAAATTCTCGACCGCCTCGACGAGCATACGATCATTCCGGAAAAGAGCGATTGTTTGAAGATCGATCATCTGCCCGGCGGGCAGATTCGCGTTGGCTATGAGCGCGACGAATTTATTTTTCCCGCCGGCGACGTCTTCCTTGCGCCGATCGTGCATAGCTCGGCCGAGGAACTTGCGCGCTATATCTGGAATGAACTGCATGATGCGCTCGCAGCTCGCGGCGCGCTTTCGGACGCCACCACGCTCGAAATTTCGGTCGCGGAAGGACCCGGGCAGGCGGCGATCTATCGTCAAGAAACCGCCCAGCCGTGATTATGCGCGCGACCGCGCGTTTTCCTTCGCATCCATATGTTAACTGCTTGTCAACTATGCGCCGGGCGTGACAGAATTCTCCCCTGAGCCATGGCGACCGGTCCGAGCCGGGCGTCAGAAGGAAAAGGGGTGGCTTCACGAGCCAACATGGCCGAGCAGGGCCAGACGTCCGCGCTCGATCAGGTGCTGATCGGATCGCATCCGACGATCGTAAAGCTGCGGGCGCTGGTCGAGCGCGTGGCGCCCACCGACGCGACGGTGCTGATCACGGGTGAAAGCGGGACCGGAAAAGAAGTGGTCGCGCAGGCGATTCATGCGCGTGCGCCGCGCCACGCGCGGCCTTTTGTTCCGGTAAACTGCGCGGCGATACCGCACGATTTGCTTGAATCCGAAATGTTCGGGCACGAGCGCGGCGCGTTCACCGGCGCGGCAGGCTCGCGCCACGGACTGTTCAGCAGCGCTGACGGCGGCACGATTTTCCTGGACGAGATCGGCGAGATGCCGATCACGCTGCAAGCCAAGCTCCTGCGCGTGCTCGAGGACGGAATCGTGCGGCCGGTCGGTTCCGACCGCGGAATCCGAATCGATGCGCGCCTGATTGCCGCCAGCAACAGCGACTTGGCGGGCGCGGTCAAACGGGGAGCGTTCCGCGAAGATCTTTTCTACCGGCTTCAGGTGGTCCCGATAGTGATCGCGCCGCTGCGCGAGCGCCGCGCCGATATCCCGCTTTTGATCGAACACTTTCTCGAGCGGATTCGTTCGCGCACTCTCGGCCGCGAACTGAACGTCAGCCGCGAGGCGATGGTTCATCTATGGTCCTATGACTGGCCCGGCAATGTGCGGGAACTTGAGAACCTGGTCGAGCGGCTGGCGATCCTGTGCGATGGGCCGGTGATCGACGTCGGCATCCTGCCGCCCGCGATGCTCTCGAAGCCGCGTCCGGAACTGCCCGCGATTCCCGAATCGCTGGCCAATGGAGGAGTCAATCTTCCCGCTCTGGTACGGGAATTGGAAGGTAGATTGATCAATGAGGCGCTAAAGCAGACCGGCGGGAACAAGCAGGCAGCCGCGAAGCTGCTTGGCCTCAAGCGCACGACTTTCGCGGCCAAGCTGCGGCGTTGCGGCGTGATAGCGCAAGCTTCTCCGGACGAAATTGAAGAAGCTTGAGGGTACCTAAGACGAAAATGGACGAATCGACTCAGCTGCCTCAGATTCTCGTGGTTGATGACGACCCGGACACTGTGACAATTCTGGCGCGCCACCTGGAGCGCGAGGGATTTGTGCCGATTGAGGCCAGTTCTGGCCCCGAATGCCTCAAATTGGTACTCGAGAGAGATGTGGACGTGATCCTGCTCGACCTGATGATGCCGGGGATGGACGGCTTTCAGGTGTGCAAGGCGCTCAAGAATAATCCCGACACCGCGGAAATCCCGATCATCATGATTACCGCGCGTGACGATCTGGACGCACGAGCCGAAGGAATCCGGCTGGGGGTCAGCGACTTTCTGGCCAAGCCGGTCTTTCGGCATCAGCTCGCAAATCGCATCCGCACCCAGCTCGAGGCGGTCGCGACCGGGCGTCACACGGACGCAACGCTGACCCGCTTCGAAGACTCGATGGGCAAGCACCGAAAATAGGCTCAGGTACTTCTGGGGGGATGAGAGGCCGCCGAGACGGCGGCTCTACTGACATTGGCCTTTCTCAGTAGGTCCGGCGTCCCGCCGGTCATTACAGATTGCGCTGCGCCAATTATCGACAGCCTTTTGCAGGGGTGAGGAATCAGATCTTGAGCGCATGGGAGGGGCAGGCGGCTACGGTTGCGCGGATCTTTGATTCTTCGGCAGCGGAAGTATCGATCACGAATTTGCCGTTCTCGACTTTGAACACCTGCGGTAGAGTCTTCACGCAGTTTCCCGAATGGATGCAGACCTTGCGGTCATAGGTGACTTCTATAGCCATCGCGCAACTGTCCTCCTTGTCGCGGGGATATTCTGATTCATCGCATCCTCGCGCACTGCCATCAAGGGGCTGCACCGCGCGATTGCGTTGCGCGCTCCGCTTTGAGTACACATATTCGTCTCAAGGGCGAAGATGTTGAGGGGGCGGTGAGTTAGCAAGGAGGACTGGCGATGAGTGGGGAAGCGTCCCGGCAACCGAATAACGTAATTGCGGCGGTCACCTATCTGGGATTCTTCGTGACCGGAATCATCTTCTTGTATCTGGAGCCCTACAGCCAGGACGACTACGTGCGCTTCCACGCGCGCCAATCGATCGGGTTCTCGGTGCTGTGGTTCGCGGTCGAGATTGTGTTTGGCGTATTTATCGCCGTGTTGCCGCATGCGCTGGGTGCGCTTCTGGGAGTGGTCCTGGATCTGGTCAACATCGTGTTGGCGATCTTCTGGCTGTTCTTGATCTACAAGGCGTATAGCGGCGAGCGATATCGAATTCCCGAGTTGGCCGATGTCGTCGATAGCGTCTTCAACCAGACCGCATCGCATTAGCTCTTCGCCGCGGGAGCTTTCGCCGCAGCCGGACGCGAGGCGTCGGCGTCATCGGGACGCTCGGCGGCGGCCGCGATAGTTTTTACGGCGCTGTCGCCGTTCTCGCCGGCGTCCGGGATAACCGCCTCTTCATGCTCGGTAACCTCGATCGGCTGGATATTCGGAACTCCGGGCGCCACCAGCTTTAGCGCCGGCTCGCGGCGAATCGCGTCGAGCACGCGGCGCGTGACCTCATCGGCGACCTGCGATGATGTGCGCACGCCGGCGGGATAGCGGATGATCATCTCGAGGCCGCCCGAGGCCAGCGTCATTCGCGAGGTCGGTCGCGGAACGTCGAGCAGCATGTGCAGGTCGGATTCGAGATGGCGGAAATCGCCCTGCACTTTGTCGCGGTAGCGCGCGAAGACCTCGTCGACCGCGTCCATCAGGCGCTTTTCCGCGAGCCGATAGTCGCAATCGGGCGCGAGTGTCAGGCGCACCTCATTCCACACGAAGCTCATTCCGGGCGCCTGTTTGAAGAAATTGCCGCTGGGTTGAAACACGATCGCGTTGGAATAGACCACCACGCGGCCGGTCGGCTGACGATCGGAGCCGGCCAGCTCCATCAGGGTCAGCTTGACCAGTCCGATGCTGATCACGTCGCCGGTGACGGAGCCGATCTGGACGCGGTCGCCGGCGCGGATTCCAAAGCGTCCGATCAAAAAGAAATATCCCGCGACCGACAGGATCACGTTCTGCAGAGCCACTGCGATACCGGCCGCGGCGAAGCCCATGATGGTGGCGAACGAGCTTATCTGGTTGGCGAAGTTGAGCAGGATTACGAAAACAATCAGAACCCACATCACCAACCGTCGAGCGGCGAGAAGCTGATGGCGGCGGCGCGGATCGGCGACGAACCGCACCGTGAAGTAGCGCCACAGGTATGCGCCGCCCGCGATCAGTCCCAGGATCGCGAGCAAGCCGACCAGGCGTACGACGAGGCTGCGCAGTTCCTGGCTCGCGCGCCGATCGACTGACGCGCGCCATCGCGAGAGGTTGTCGCCGTAGAGCGCCAGCAACACCTGCTGCTTGCTAAGCGGCACCAGAGTCGCGGTGATTTGTTTGTGGGCGTCGATCAGGCTTTGGTAACTCGTGCTGCGCTCGCGGAAGTCGTTCAGGTTGCCGGTCTTTGAAAGATTGGCAAGGTCCGCGCCTCGCTGATCAAGTTTCTGGAGCACCGCGATCAGCGGCGCGCGCATCGCATTGACCCGCTGCAGGAGCGCGGTGGTCAGCGCGATAGTCGCTTCCAGGGATTCGGATTGATTTTGCAGGTCCAGCAGGTTCGAGGTTATCCCGATTATTCCGCCCATTCCGGGCTGCTCTGCCACCTGAGGGACCACTTTGCTGGCGGCGCTATTTACCTGCGGAACTGATTGTTCGAGCTGGTCGATTTGCGCCGCCAGCCCGGTCCCATCGCCCGCCGACTTGGAGCTGCCCGCGACAAACTCGGCCATCGCGGACAACGCGTCGGCGCGCGCCTGTGCGAGCTCGACTTCGCTTTGCACCGCGGCGATCTGCGAGTTCAATGTCGCGCGGTTGCTCGCGGAAGCTTTGGCCACTCCGGCCTGTAAATCCTTCAGGCGCTTCTGTGCCGCCGCCACGGCAGCGGTAGCCTGCGCGGATTTTTGGCGCAAATCGCTCAAGCCCAGCGAGCCGGGATGCGCGGCGGCTTGCGGCGCTTCAGGCGCGACTCGCGCGTTGTAGGCGACCTGCGCGCGTGCGTACACGAACGCGAGCGAGATGATCTGATTCGCGGTCTGTACGTCGTTGGAATAAAACAGCGCCTGTTCCGGCTCGCGGATGAGTTGCGCTTCAACCGCGAGATGCCGATACCAGCTTATGACGCCGCTCAGGTAGGCGATGATTGCGGCGGCATCTGCCGGTGCGGGCGTGGCCGCAGCCGAGGGCCCCGCGGATTGCGATACCGGCGCGGTGACCGCCGTGAGCGCGTTCGCGATGGAAGGCTGCGCGTTCGGCATCGCGGAGGCCTGCGCTCGCGTGGTGGCCTCGCCCCGGGCGGAAGACGAGCTAACTACCGGAGTCGGCGACGCGGCACGAATCGAGCGGGCCGGAATGATCGCGAGCGCGGCCGCGATCATCGCGATCAGAGCGCAGACACGAGGCATCGGGGAGAATCGCGGCGGAGAATTCTTCGAGTCCATTACAGGAATAGTCGCGGGCGCATGAGCATCGGCGGCGGCCCACGAGCCAAAATCCTACCACGCGATGTCTCGCGGTTCGATCAAGAATCCCGCGCCGGCGCGCGTCAAGCAGCGACCGTTGGCGGACCTACTTCAACTCCTCCGGCAGGTCGCGGCGCTCCATGGAGAATACGAACGATCAACGGTGGGGTACGATCGGCATTGTAAACGATGACGTATGGATAGCCGGTCAGACTCAGAAACCGATAGTGATCGTCGGCCAAATCGGGGCGAGCGCTACCGATATGAACGTGGCGCGCGATGCTTTTAGCCGCGTTGGCAACCGCGTTGCGGAGTGCGCGCGCGGCGGGAGGGTTGTCCCGAGCAATCCAATGTACGGCGGCCAGCAAATCGCGCCGGGCGCGAGGCGAAAGCGCCGCGGCGCTTGCCCCACTCATCGACCAATTTCATTGATGATTCGGTCAGCCTCGGCGAGAGCGCTTTCGACAGTGAACGTTCCATCGCGCTCGGCTTCCGACTCGGTCTCGCGCAGCATCGCCTGAAACTGGCGGCGACGATCGTCTGCCTCTTGCAACAATCGGAGTCCTGAACGGACCACCTCGCTCACACTATTGTAGCGGCCGCTCTTCACGCACTTACGTGCAAAGCGCTCGAGTTCGGCTGTCAGGTGAACGTTGGTAGCCATCGACTCCTGTATATCAAAGATTGATATAGCGCGGAATCCGGGCAGCGTGCACGGGTACACTGCAATTCAGAAGGGCACGATCTCTCAATCCAGCGCGAGTTCTACTGATTCTACGCGGACGCCTGCCGGCTCGAAGCGGATTATCAGTTGGCAGCCGGTGGTTTTCAGGGTCAGGGCGTATGCGCCTGGCGCGCGTAGTGCGGCGGTTAGTTCTTCGACCGTGTCGCCCTTGAGCTTTGCGAGCGCGCGGTTGAGTTCGCGAAGCGAGGTCGCGATCTCGCGGCCGCGCGGAGTTTTTTGGAAGAGCGCGTTTAGCGACAGCTCGGCGCCGGGACCGAATAGCCTTCTTATCCGTCCGCTCTGGAGCGCTACCTCGACGATCGCGCCCAGGCGCGCCTGCAAGTCAGCCGGCGCGATCTCCATCGCTTCGACTGCGGCTTTGAGTGTGACGTAGGTCTCGCGCGCGGCTGGATCTGAGGTAGCGTCGATAAACGCCTGGATTTGCGGGAGCAGGATGTCGCGCTGCAGCGCGTCGAGCGCAAGCGGTTCGTCGCGGGAGGGCGGCGCGTCGTCGCCTGGCGTCATCAGACTCCGTCGCCGTTGCCGGTCATCTCGCGATGACCTAGCAGGGCCGCGAGCTCGTGCTCGAAGCCGCCGGTCTCGATCGAGCAGTGCATCCCGCATTCCTTGGGCGCACCCGTCTCCCACCACCAGCGCCCGGCGCGCGGATCCTGTCCCTCGCCGACCGCGCGGGTGCACGGTGCGCATCCGATCGACTTGAAGCCCTTGTCGTAGAGCGCGTTGTAGGGAACGTCGTGGGCGCGGATATAGTCCCAGACCTCTTCTTCGGTCCAGTCGGCGAGCGGCGCGACCTTGACGATCCCGCCGTGGTCGTGATCGATCTCGAGCTTGCGGATATTGGAGCGCGTGGCCCACTGGTCGCGGCGCAGTCCGGTGATCCATCCGCTGTAATTCATCAGGGCTTTGCGCAGCGGCAGCACCTTGCGCACCTGGCAGCAGAGCAGGCGCAGATTCACGTCGCGATAAAAAAGATTGTTGCCGTGCTTCGTGACCATCTGCTGCGCGACGCTGGTGTCGGGCATGAAGGTCTCGACCTTGATTCCGTAGCGCTCGCGCACCTTGTCGATCAGGTCGTAGGTTTCCTGCGGCGTGCGTCCGGTATCGATGGTGAACACGCGGATACCCGGATCGATGCGATGCGCCATGTCGATCAGGACGCAACCTTCGGCCTGAAAGCTCGAGCAGATCGCAATCTCGCGCCCGAAGCGCTCGATCGTCCACGCGAGCACTTCCTGCGGCTCGCGGTCATCGAGATCGACGGCCACTTCGCCCGCCTCGAGTTCGTCCATCACGACGGTCGGCTTGGGAAATTCGATTTCGTGTTCCACGGCTGTGCTCGCTTCTGGTTGAGACATGTGCGTTCAGGCGGCGGCTTCGGCGGCGCCGGGTTGAATAGTTCCTTGTGCAATAGCGGTCAGATCCGCGTCGGTAGTGCGGACGCAAAAGCGAGTGAAGGATTCGCCGTCGGTGCGATGCGCCAGGTAGCCCGCGAATAGCCGCGACACGTAATCTTCGACGTTGGCTGACGCAATCCGGCGCAGGAGCGGCTTGCCGATCGCAGCGTCGCGTCCGAGTCCGCCGCGCAGGATGATATCGAACGCTTCGAGCGGCTCGCCGTTGGGTCCGCGGCCCGTCGTTCCCTGAAGTCCGATATCTCCGGTCCAGTGCTGCGCGCACGCATGCGGGCATCCGTCGAGATTAAGCTTCAGCCCGGCGACGTCGTTGCCGAAGTCAGTGACCAGGCGCTCGATAATCGTGGCGAGCTTGGTCTTGGTCGGCGTGACGGCGTAGTTGCAATGCGGATCGCCGATACATCCGATCGACGACGCGTACAGCCCGTTCGCATCGAGCGGAAAGCCGATCTCGCCGACGCGGTCGGCGACCTCTTCGAGGCGTTCTTTCGGAATCCCGGTCAGGATAAAATTTTGGCGCCGAGTGAGGCGAATATCGCCGCCGATTTCCTCTGCGACATCTGCGACCGCGCGCATCTGCTTGCCGGTCATCGTGCCCAGGTAAACCGGAAAGCCCGCGTAGCACAGGTCGCCCGCTTTCTGCTCGTGGACGCCCATGTGGTCGCTCTCTTCGTCGGCCAGCGGCATCTCGGCCAGATCTTCGAGCGGGAAATCGAGCCGCGTTTGCACCAGCTTGCGGAATTCCTCGGGTCCGTAATCGTCGATCATGAACTTGAGCCGCGCCTTGACCCGCGAGATGCGATACTCCGTGGTCGAGCGCCAGGTATCGATAATCGCGCGCATCACCGGCATCGCCTGCTCGCGCGTGATAAACACGCCCAGATGCCGCGACAGGCGCGGAGTTGACGACTGTCCGCCGCCGACGCGCACGGCGAAGCCTTCGCGTCCGTCCTTGAGCGTCGCCACCAGCGCGACGCAATTGATCTCCGGCGCGTTGCACTGGTAGCGGCACGCCGAAATCGTAATTTTGTGCTTGCGCGGCAGATCGGAGTAGTCGCGATTGCCGTAGAAGAATTTCGCGGCCTCGGCGACCAGGCCGGTCACGTCGAACAGCTCTTCATGATCGACGCCCGCAACCGGACATCCCGTGATGTTGCGGACCACGTCGCCGCATCCGCCCATCGTGGTCAGGCCGGCGGATTTGAGCTGCTCGAGAATCTCGGGAAATTTGTCGAGCGTGATGTAATGAAGCTGGACATTCTGGCGCGTCGTCAGCTCGCCCTGGTCGCGCCCATACTGCTCGGAGATTTCGCCGATCGTGCGCAGACCCTTCGGTGAGAGAATCCCGCTCGGAATCTTCACGCGCATCATGAAGGTGCCGATCTTCGGCTTGTCGTGATACATCCCGAACCACTGCAATCGGACGATGTCCTCCTCGGGCAGCGCTTCGTATGATGTATCGATCAGGCGCTGCCAATTGTCGGCAAGCTCGGTGGGGAACATGTCGTGCTTCAGGCGCTCTACGGAATTGCGCTTGAGGACGAGTTCCCACGATGGAGCTTCATGTTTTGGCACTTGTGGACACTTCCAGAGATCAAAAAGTAACTATGATCACCAAGTTAGTCAACTAATTAGATGACTTAAGAGGTCAACTATTCCCTGAATCTTCCGAATATGCTAAAAACCTATCGTAAATTCTATGAAATTTGGCGTCGGCGTAGACTATTCTCTTAAGGCTCTCTTGATGCTCGCGGAGAAATATCCCGGCTCGCAACCCACGCGCGTCGAAGAGATTGCTGATACGCAGGGCGTCCCCGAGAACTATCTGCGACGCCTGCTGATAGAGCTCAAGCGTGGCGGCTTGGTCGCCAGTCAGAAGGGTCCCAGCGGCGGGTATATGCTCGCCAAGAGTCCTGCCCGCATCACGATGGCTGACGTAGTCGAGATCATCGAGGGCGACTACTGCCCGGTCGAGTGCCTGGAAGAAGCTGGCGCCGCAACCTGCCCCAAGGATCAGCCCTGCCCGATGCGCGACGTTTGGCGCGAAGTGCGCGAAAGCGTGAACAATATCCTGCGCCAGACCACACTCCAATCATTGGGCGAGAATAGAAAGAAGGCCATTTCGTTCAGCATTTAGCCGCGAGTTCATTTTTCCCGGGCGGCATCCATTTCGCATATGTTACGTTGGATTGAACATTTGCTTACTTGCGTCTAATACAATGGGCGTGGCGATGGCGCAGGTGGTGGTGAGATGGGTGAGCGACACTCTATGAAAATGACTCGAACGGCTCCGGCTCCGACTGGCAATCCGAATATTCTTCCGAATATCCCGCGGCCTTCGATGCTCGATGCGCTCGGCGAGTTCCGCGTCCCGCTGGAAGCCACGATGCTGTGGCTGAACGCTTTCACCTATTCATGGCCACATGCGACGGCGGGGCATGGCAAGACGATCATGTTCATCCCGGGCTTCATGGCCGGTGATATCACGCTCGCACCGATGGCGAATTTCTGCCGCTTTCTTGGCCATCGTTCTGTGATGTCGGGAATCTGGTCGAATTCGAGCTGTCCGCGCGAGGTGCTCGAGCTGGTCGGCGCGCGAATCGAGCGCGTGGTTGAGCGTCACGGCGGACCAGTCGTGGTGATCGGTCACAGCCTGGGCGGAATCTATGCGCGCGAACTCGGACATCGCTATCCCGAGCTGATCGAGCGCGTAATCACGATGGGCGCGCCGATCCGGCGGCCGCGCGACGCCGCTAACCGCGCG
>JBAPSR010000383.1:0-3047 GCA_049281755.1 Binataceae bacterium (SeqCode) | reverse complement strand
GGCCGCGTGGGACCGCCGGCAGGCGCCGCGCGCGCGAATCGATCGCGCGAAGTTGATCGTCAGCCAACTGCCGCTCGCGCTCGGGACTCATCCGATCGGCGCGACCGCAAATGGCGCCGGGATGGCGGCGCGATTGCTGTTGTCCGTCGCCGGAAGTTCCGCGCCCGAGTGGGAGGTGGCCGCGCTCGACCGCGTGCTGGTCGCCTGCGCCGAGCACGAGCTCAACGCCTCGACCTTTGCGGCGCGAGTGGTCGCGAGTACCGGAGCTGATCTGTTCGCGTCGGTGCTGGCCGCGCTGTGTTCGCTCTCGGGACCGATTCACGGCGGAGCCTGCGACCGGATCGAAGAGATGTTCGCGCAGACTGGGGCGGGGATGAAGGTCGCCGATTGCCTCGACGCGATCGCGCGAGAGCATCGCCTGCCCCCCGGCTTCGGCCACGCGATCTATTCCGCCGGCGATCCTCGCGCCGCTCTGCTGCGAACCCATGCCGAGACTCTTGCGCGGCGCAAGGGGCGCAAGCTCTTTGAAGCCGCGCTCAAGATCGAGGAGGCGGTGTGGAAGCGCGATCGCCTGCGCCCGAATCTCGATTTCTATCTGACCGTATCAACCCGGATGCTCGGGTTTCCGCGCGGGATTCCGGCCGCGATTTTCGGAATCGGCCGGGCAGCCGGATGGATCGCGCACGCGCTCGAGCAATACGCCGACAATCGCCTGATCCGTCCGCGCATGCGCTACCGCGGCGCACCCCAGCGCCACTGGACCTGATCCCCGTCTTCTTCGTGTCCTGGTGTCTTAGTGGCCGCTTGTTGTTTTCCGGATTTCCGCCTTTGACGCCGAGCCGCGCGAAGTCGTATTGATTGGGCGAGGCACGCAATGCAAGCGATCGCGAAAACGCGCGCCGCGTTCGGCGCCGATATCGTCGAGCTGCCGAAACCGCATCCGGGCGAGAACCAGCTCCTGGTCCGAATCGCCGCGTGCGGAATCTGCGGCTCCGACCTGCATCTCTACGAATGGGAACTCGGCGCCGACCGGATGGTCGGCAAGATGCCGTTCGTGATGGGGCACGAACCCGCGGGCGAAGTAGTTGAGGTCGGCCGCGGCGTGACTGGCTTCAAGCCGGGCGACCGGGTCGCACTTGATCCGTTCGGGCATTGCACGCGATGCGGCCCGTGCCGGGCAGGACGGTTCCATCTGTGCGCCGCGCCGACCACGCTCTCGGGCGCGTTTGCCGACTATACGATCGCGCCGGTGGGCAACGCGCACCTGGTGCCGGCTTCGATGGATTTCGAGACCGCGGCGCTGCTCGAGCCGTTCGGGACCGGACTCCACGCGGTCGAATTGTCGTCGCTTCGGGCCGGCGACAGCGCAGTCGTCGAAGGACCGGGTCCGATTGGACTGTCGGTCGCGCTCTCGGCGCGCGCGCTCGGCGTGACTTCGATCGTGATCACGGGCCTGGCCGCCGACGCCGGACGCCTCGAACTCGCGCGCTCGATGGGTTTCGCGACAGTATGCGCGAGCGATCGCGACTGGATCGATCAGGCGCGCGCCAAGCTGCCCGAAGGCGGCGCTGACGCGCTGTTCGACGCGTCGGGTGCGATCGATTCGCCGCGCGAGCTGCTGCGCCGCGGCGGCGAATTCGTCGAGGTCGGATGGCCCGCGCGCGATTTGACGTCGGCCGATCTGCGCGGAATGTTCTTTCACGGAGTGACCTGGATCAATTCGCGTATCCGCACGCCCGAGACCTGGCGGCGCGCGATCGCGATGGTCTCGTCGGGGCAGATCGCGCTGCTTGCGATGGTGACGCATCGCTACGAACTCTCGCACGGAATTGAGGCCTTCGAGCTGCTGCGCGCGCGCCAGGGCGTGAAGGCTTTGATCATCCCGCACGGGCAGTGATCTCAAATCGTCAGCGGACGAATTCTGCAATGGGAGCATTTTTATGAAAGACGGATTTAAGATCGTCGACGCCGATACGCATCTGATGGAACCCGAATTCGTGTTCGAGAAATACATCGACGCGCGCTACAAATCGCAAGCGCCAAAAATGGGTATCGCGGCGCAATCCGGCCGGCGCACGTTCCTGGTCGAAGGCGAGCCGTTCACCCGCGAAAAGGGTAAGTATCCGATGGCGGCGCCCGGTTTCCTGGAAGCGGTACGCAAGGCGATGAAGCGCTTCGAGCGCGCCGCGAAAACCGGGTTCAGCGCCGACAGCCGGATCGTCGACATGGACGAGAACGGCGTCGATGTGCAGATCATTTATCCGACCGCCGCGGGCCAGATGCTCGGGCGTGAGTTCCATGATCCCAAGCTGCTCGCCGCGTGTTGCCGCGCTTACAACGATTGGAGCGCCGACTTCTGCTCGCGCGACGCCAAGCGCCTGCGCTGGGCTGCGATCCTGCCGATGCAGGACGTCGAAGAATCGATCAAGGAAGCGCATCGCGCCGCGGGAAAGGGTGCGGTCAGCTTCTACGTGCGCCCGAATCCGGTGCGCGGCCGCACCCTCTTTCACGACGACTACCTGCCGCTGTGGGCCGAGGTCGAAAAGCTCGGTCTTCCGATTTCGACCCACGATTCCGCCTCAGCGTCGGTCGAGTCTTTCGGCGATCGGATGGACACCCACGTGACCGGCCATATCCTGTCGCATCCGTTCGAGGCGATGGCCGCGATGGCGGGGCTTATCTGGTACGGCGTGATCGAAAAGTTCCCGAAGCTGCGCGTGGTCCAGGTCGAAGCCGACGGCGGATGGGTTCCGTACTGGCTGCAGCGGATGGAGCAGCATTGGGGTTTCAGCGGCAACTCGGAGCATGAGTATTTGACGCGGCGTCCGACAGAGTATTTCAAATCGAATTTCTACGTCGCATTTCGCGGCGACGAACCGACGATGAAAGCCGCGATCGACATAATCGGCGATGACAATTTTCTGTGGGATACGGACTATCCGCATCCCGACGGAACTTTCCCGTGGGGTATCGGCGCAATCATGAAGCAGCCAATCTCCGACGCCAGCCGCCGCAAAATCCTATGGGACAACGCCGCCCGCGCCTTC
>JBAPSR010000382.1:0-6551 GCA_049281755.1 Binataceae bacterium (SeqCode) | reverse complement strand
TCGGCGAGATGGTGCTGGCGGCAGTGAAGGACAACCGGCTCTATGTCCACACCGATCGCGTGATGGAGAAATATATTAAGGCACGAACCAAGGCCCTGCTCGACGCGCTGCCGCCAGCCTAATGCCTTCATCAAAGTGGTCTGCAAAGAAGGGTTCAAACGAGGGGTGCCCCAGTTCAGTTCAGCCTGACATTGCACATCACGAATATTTTCACAGTTAACCCCCGAAACGATTTGGCGAGGCATCGGTCCGGGTCGAAGCGTTTTCTGCAATCAGAGCGTTAGATAGTACGATAGCGGAATCGGCGCGGTGAGCTACTTCACTGCGCCGATTCCGATCGCGGCGCCCCACGGCTTTCCATCGAAATCGGTTTCCGGAACTCCATAGGCGCTGGTGCCCGCGCCGATCGCGGGCGAGCCGGGTCGAGGACTCATGTCGGCGGGCGGATTCGCGAGCTTCGGATTGACGCCCTTGAGGCCGTTGAATTCGAGATTGTTCTTCCACACCGTCGCGCTGCCCGCCTGCACCGTTGCCGAGTTGCGCCAGTTGAAACGCAGACTTGCCCACGCGATGTTATTGACCCACACAATGCCCGTGCTGTTCTCGTCTTGCAGCTCTCCGCGCCAGTGAAGCTTGTTGGTGGTCACCGAGTGGTTCCAGTACGAGGTGTTATTGCGAACGACCACGTTGGATGAGTGAACCACGTTGATTCCGCCACCGCCGTTGCCATAGACGATATTCTCTTCGATGACGCTGGATTCGCGATACGCGCGGTTGTCGGACTGACTATGATTGCTGTCGTCGAAGATGATCCCGTTGCCGTCGGTGCCGCCCGGGGGATTGGCGTTGTTGTAAGAAAGATTGTAGCTGACGATATTGTGCGGTCCCGCGGCGTGATCGGACGCGGTTGAATGATAAATCGAAATGCCCGATCCGCTGCCGCTCCATCTTTTGGCGCAATCGTGGACCCGGTTGTGCTCGATGTCCCGGTAGTCGCCGTCGTTGAGCTGGATCCCGCTGGCGGCCGCGAACCCGACCTCGTTGCCGATGACGCGGGTATGATGCGCGAAGCCCGACGACACAATTCCGAATGCTCCCCCCTCAACGACCAGATCCCGGACCTCGAGGAAGCTCTGTCCGTTCAGATTAACTGCCTGGGCGGATTGCCCTACTGCGACGATTGTTGCTTTGCCCGGATGGACCGCGCGCAGCGTTATCCAGGCTCCTGGAGCGCCCGAGCGGGTGAAGAGCGCGGGAGTATACAGCCCGTCCTCGAGGCATATCGAGCTTCCTGGCGCCGCCGCGGCCAGCGCCCGGTCGATCGGCTCGCCGGCGCGCACCACGACCGTGCATCCGGGAATCGCCGGAGGTGAAGGCAGGGCGGGCGTAAGGCCCGCACACTGGGAACACAACAGGAGCGTCGCGAGAACAATTCCCGCGCGCCCGAAATATGCGAACCTTATCCTCGGCACGTCTTTCGGCACACCTTTCGGCACATCTTTGCCCCCCTCGACAAAATACGGGATCGCGCACCGCGCCAGAAGACCTCCGCGGGCGGCGTCCGGCGATGGTCGTTGAACCGTTTGCGACGCCGTGCGAGAACTCGGGCTTACCCGCGAAGATCAAGACGAGCCGATGCCGATAAAGTCAGGGCGATGGATTCCGAAAAGCGCGACGGCTGACTCGCGCCGGATTCTGGCGACCCGCGCGCTGCGCGGCTTCGGCGACGGATTAGTCAGCGTGCTCCTGCCGAGCTATCTGCTGGCGCTGGAGTTCTCCGCGGCGCAGGTCGGCGTGATCGTGTTCGGCACGCTGCTGGGTTCTGCCGCGCTGACGCTATGGGTCGGGCTCGCGAGCCATCGGATTGGGCGCAAGCCGGTGCTGCTGGCGGCGGCCGCGCTGATGTTCGCGACCGGGCTTGGATTCGCGGGGGCGCGAGGCTTCTGGGTGATTTTCGCGGTCGCGGTGATCGGTACGCTCAATCCCTCGGCCGGCGATGTGAGCCTGTTCCTGCCGATCGAGCAGGCCGCGCTCGCTGAAACGGTGGTCAGCTCCGATCTTACCGCGGCGTTTTCACTCTACAACGTCGGCGGCGCATTCGCGGGCGCTTTCGGCGCGCTCGCCAGCGCAATACCGTCGGCGATCGCGCCGCGGATGGGATGGACACTGGCTGGCGCGGAACGCTCCGGATTCTTCGTCTATTCAGCCCTCGCGGTCATCGCCGCGATAATTTATTCCTCGCTGACTGCGGCGATCGAAACCGCGCCGCTTCCGGCGGCAACAAAGCCGCTGGCCCGCTCGCGCTCGATCGTGATCCGGCTCTCGATGCTGTTCAGCCTCGACTCGTTCGGCGGCGGCTTCACGGTTCAATCGCTGTTGGCGCTGTGGCTCTTTCGGCGCTTCGATATGTCGGTCGCGGCGGCGGGTTCGTTTTTTTTCTTCGCCGGATTGCTCGGCGCGCTGTCGCAATTTCTATCGTCGTCGATTGCGGCGCGCTTCGGGCGGATCAATACGATGGTGTTCACGCATCTGCCCGCCAACGTGTTTCTGATCCTCGCCGGCGTGATGCCGAGTCTCAAACTTGCGATCGTTTTTTTGCTGCTGCGCGCGCTGCTGTCTTCGATGGACGTGCCCGCGCGGCAATCGTACGTGATGGCGGTCGTCCCGCCAGAGGAGCGCGCGGCGGCCGCGGGCGTAACCAACGTGCCGCGCAGCCTGGCGTCGGCCTTCTCGCCTCTGCCCGCGGGGGTGATGCTCGATTACTCGGTCTTCGGATGGCCGCTCATCTGCGCCGGATCGATCAAGATTTTGTACGACGTACTGCTGCTACGACAGTTCCGCCATGTCCGCCCGTCCGACGAAGAGGCGCCCCAGGCGCGTTGATCGCGTCTTAATTGCTCCTTATTTGCTGCTTATTTGCGCAACTGTGGCAATTATCCACACTAATCTCAAGTATAAGACGAAGATTAGTTCCTCAGGCGGCCGATGCCACGAACTGGCTCCTTTCATGGGGCTACGGTGACCAGCAAAGCAAAGTGATCGTTGGGTATTTGCATATTTATTACAAAATGTTAAGGTTGCGTCGAAACCAATCATTAACAAACCGTAATCTTCTTTTCGGACCGAGATTACGGGTTGGTGGATGGACAATTGGCGACGCAATCGAAAAACGGCAAGCATCGAGCTAGCGGCGCTCAGGGCCAGCGGCTGCCGGATTTTATCGGGATCGGGCCGGCTCGCACTGGGACGACCTGGCTGCATCATGCACTCGCGCCGGGAGTCGTGCTTCCGCACGGGACCAAGGAGACGTCGTTCTTCAGCTCCAGATATGGTCTTGGAATCGAATGGTACGCGTGGCATTTCCGCAGCGCGGGTCCGGGAAGCGTTGCGGGTGAGGTCTGTCCGTACTTCGCTGACGCGCGAGTGCCCGAGCGTATCGCGAAGCATATTCCCGGATGCAGGATAATCTGCACGATGCGCGATCCGGTCGAGCGTGCGTGGTCGTTCTACCGGATGCGGCGCTATTACGGCACGACGCGGCTAAGCTTCGAGGAATCGTTGACCGCGCAGCCGAACATCGCCGAAGGCAGCAGATACGCGTTTCATCTGACCAACTGGTTTCAGCGTTTCGGGCGTGAGTCGATCCTGATCACCTTCTACGACGAGCTGCACGACAATCCGCAGGCTTACCTGGATCGGATCTGCGGCTTCATCGGAATCGCGCCGATTCGTTTGCAGCAGGCCCAAGGCGCCAAACGCGCGGTCAACTCGATTGAGCGGCCCGCACGCAACCGGCAGCGCGCGCGCAAGGCGCAGCGCTGGCTTGGCAACCTGCGCGACTATCGCGCCTACCGGACGATCGATCTGCTCGATCGGTTGGGATTCTGGGATTTCAGCTTCGGTGGGGGCGAACTGTTCCGGGCCCTCGATCCCGAGGTCGAGCGGCGCGTGCGCGAGCGCTTTCGGCCCGAGGTGGTCGCGCTGGAGGATCTGATCGGCGTCGATCTCTCGCGCTGGAAGCTTCCGTCCGCGGCGCCTGCGATGCCGTATGCCGCGCGAAGAGCCGAATCGCGCGGCGCGCTACGCGCCTAGTCGCGCGGACGCACCGACACGTACCGATTTCCGCGTTCGTAGAAACGCCACGGCTTCTCCGCCCATGCGCCTGCGTACGCGACGTTGATCCGCCGGGACCGCCCGATCCTGCCGCGATGGCGCCCGTCGTCTTCGAGGTAGAGCACGTCGCCGCACAGGTCGAATCCGTATTGCGCGCGGGTAATTCCAAGTGCGTGTGTGAGCTTGCCCGGCCCGTTGGTCAACTCACGCGAATCGACCGGGCGACTGCGCCGGCGCGCCATCAGCTCGAGGCCGCGGATGGGTTCTATCGCGCGAATCAGCACCGCATGCGGCGTTCCCTCGGGTGCCGTCACCAGGTTCATCGCCCAGCTCACTCCGTATAGCAGGTAGACGTACGCGTGGCCCGGAGGCCCGAACATCGCGGCCGTGCGCCGGGTGAGTCCCCTGGAGCTGTGCGAGGCGCGGTCGAGCGGCCCACGATAGGCTTCGGCTTCGACGATTCGTCCGGCGGCTTCGCCGTCGGCGCTGCGATGGACGAGAATCTTGCCGATCGCTTCGCGCGCGATGCTCAGGACCGATTGCATATAAAACTCGCGCGGGAGTTTCGCCGGCAGGTGACGTTTCATATTAGAGAAAAAGCCTATAATACTTTCAGCAGGCGTATAACGTGTCGTAAACCCCGATGGCAAAAGTCGAACAGCTCCGGCCCCGCGACCGTGCGGGCGTGCTTGGCTCGCCCGCGAAGGAAATCCTGCGCGGGGAAGGACTGACGAAGATCTACGGCGCACGCACCGTGGTTGACAATGTCGCGGTGCACGTCGATCCGGGCGAAGTGGTCGGGATGCTGGGGCCAAATGGCGCCGGCAAGACCACCACCTTTTACATGCTGGTTGGACTGGTCAAGCCCGACCGCGGCCGCGTGCTGTTAGGCGAAGAAGAGATCACGATGCTGCCGCTATATCAGCGGGCACGGCGCGGAATCAGCTATCTGCCGCAGGAACCCTCTGTGTTCCGCAAGCTGACGGTCGAGCAGAATCTGCTCGCAGTGCTCGAGACGCTGCCGCTTACGCAGGAGGAGCGTGAGGGCCGGCTGCAATCGCTCCTGGACGAGCTTGATATCACGCGGCTGCGCCATACCAAGGCGGGAGTGCTCTCGGGCGGAGAGCGGCGCAAGGTCGAGATTACGCGCGCTCTGGTCTTGAACCCGTCGTTCCTGTGCCTGGACGAGCCGTTTGCCGGAATCGATCCGATCACGGTGGTCGAGATCCAGCGCATCATTTCCTACCTGCGCGAGCGCGGCATCGGCATCCTGATGTCGGATCACAACGTTCACGCGGCGCTATCGATCATCGATCGCGCATACGTGATTCATGGCGGACAGATTTTGATCGAGGGACCGCCCGACGCGATCGTCGCCAGCGATCAGGTACGGCAAGTATTTTTGGGCGAGCGCTTCAAACTCGCCGAGTAACGCGCCGTCCCGCTCTATCTCAAGGATAAGGCGGGTAGGGCGGTGCAGGCCCGAAGCCCGGCGCCGGCGATGGCGGATAGGATGGGTATCCCATGCCGCCGTATGAGCCGTACCCGGTACCGAAGCCACCGAATGATCCGCCGCCCATGCCTGCGCTGCCGAACGAACCGCCAAACACTCCGAGCAGCGGAACGATCGTGCTGAGCATACTCGGACCCGAACTCTGCGATTGGTAGGCCTGATAGTTCGAGTACGGATCCTGCGCCGATTGCTGCTGGTATTGCTGCGCGTTGCCAAGCGATGGATCGTACGCGCTCTGCGCGGACGAGTTGCTGTTACCTGATGGCGCCGACGCCGTGCCCGGAGGCGCGTTCGCGCTGGCGAGTTCGGGCTGAATCGTGATCCGGTTATCGACGGTTACCGCCGCATTCTTCATGTAGGCGTGGGCCTTGTTCTCCGCATCCTGCTTGCCATAGCCGCTGGCGACGTATCCGAACAGGATCACTTGGCGCTCGCCGTCCGGCGCGGCCAACACCTGCGCGCCGACCAGAGGCAGGCGATGGTTCTTCAAGTAATCGGTGAGGGCCTGGCTTTGAGTCTGATCGACGGTCGCGTTTTTGAGCGGCGGCGGCGCCGGATGCGGGGTGTAAATCATTTCAGACGGATTGGCCGCGCCTGTCGAGCCGATCGGTGCGGCCATCGCGCCCGAGGTGGGCGGCTGCATGCACGACGGCAGCGCCATCGCCAGCAGGACACAAATCGCGGCGTAAACAACCCGACGCATCAGTTAAAGTATATGCCTCACAGGCGCGTGCGACAATTGAGGCGAAATCACGCTCTCCGTTGTCTTTCCCGCGCGTGGCTGCCGCGCGAAGAATCCCGTACGAGGAGGCATTGCAGGTGAACGTGGCTCGGAGCATGGCCCCCCGGGATTCCTCGCCTATGGCTCGGAATGACGATCGGGGGCTCGGCTGGCACTACAATATTCGTGCACCGAGCCCACACC
>JBAPSR010000381.1:0-3212 GCA_049281755.1 Binataceae bacterium (SeqCode) | reverse complement strand
AGGCACGCGACCGACGCCGACCTCGAGGCGCGCGTCGACGTCCATCGCGACGCATGGTCGGTCTGGGGTCCGTCGAAGATATCCCTCGACGGTTATCGCAAGCTCCGTTCGGCGCCGCTCTACGATCCGGAACTCGACGTGGTGCTGGAAGATGCCGACGGGAGATTTCTCAGCTACTGCATCGGATGGCAGGACACCGCAAATGGCTTCGGACATTTCGAGCCAGTCGGATGCCGCCCCGATTCCACCGGACGAGGATACGCCCGCGCCGTGACGATTGAGGGCCTGCGACGGATGCAATCGCGTGGACTGCACACCGCCCTGGTCGCTACTGCGAGCGTGAATGAGCGTGCGCGCGTGCTCTATCCGTCTTGCGGTTTCGTCGAGGTGGACCGCGCTTACTATTATGTGAAGGAACTCGCGGGGAACGTCATTTAACGCGGCGGCGTTGAGCTCACGGCGAGATGGCGCAGCTTGTCGGGGTTCATTGTCGTGTAGATATTCGCGATCAAGCCATCGCGGAAATCGAACGCCATCGTGATTACTTGACCGCCCGCGCGCTCGACGATGAACCCCGGCGATCCGTTGATTTGCGTCGCGCTGATCTTCCGAATCGTCGCGAGGCCCTTTCTCGAGAGCCCGGTGATCAGGCGGACGACTTTGTCACGCCCGGCAATCGGCCTCCGGGCCGAGGTCGCCCGGCCTCCCGCGTCCGAATAGTAGATCACGTCACCCGCAAGCAATCCTGCCAGCGCTGCGGCGTCGCCACTGCGAGCGGCGACGCCAAAAGCGGTCACGAGCCGTTCGCACTCCTGTTCGGAGGGACGAAAGCGCGGACGCGAGGCGCGCACGCGGGCTCGCGCTCTTGCGGCCAATTGGCGGCACGATGCCGAATTGCGGCCCAGCGTCTCCGCGACCTCGTCAAAATCCATGTCGAAAACGTCATGCAGCAGGAACGCCGCGCGCTCCAGCGGCGAGAGCCGCTCCAGCGTCAGCATCAGCGCGACCGACAGGTCATGCGCGTAATCGCCGGCGCTTTCAGCGGCGAGCGCGGCCTCGTCCAGCACCGGTTCAGGAAGCCAGGGTCCGATGTAACGCTCATGCCGCGCCCGCGCCGATTTCAATTGATCAAGACACAGCCGCATCGCCGTCCGCGACAGGAACGCGCGCGCATCGCTGACGGTTGCGCGCTCGGCCCGATGCCATCGCAGATAAGTCTCCTGCACCACATCCTGCGCCTCGGCGATCGAGCCGAGCATCCGGTACGCGAGCCCGGTCAGATGACGCCGATGCGCCTCGAAGCGTTGCGCCGCGTCGTTGTCTGATGAGTCCATCATGCAGCGTGGCGCGCCACCGGGGTGTCCGATCCTGCGACCCTGACTTTCACGCACGAGCGGGCGTGGCCGAGCGCATACTTGAGCGTGGGAAACAGCCGCGAAGAGGTGACCGCGAAGGCGAGCGAGACCAAGGCGCGCTTGCCCCACTTTGCCACAATTTCCTCGCGCAGCGTGTCGGCCGCGGGATCATGATGCAGCACCGCCTGCGCAAACCGGAAGCCCAGCGCCGCATCGGGCGGCATCGCGCGCTCGTCGCCCGCCAGGATCGCCTTGATCGTCGCCGGCGCGACGCCTTGACGTTCGGCCATCGTCACCGCGAGCTGGGTGCAGGGTCCGCAATCCTCGGCCACGGTCCCCGCGATTCCGGCAGCGCAGCAGGCGTCGAGCGGAGCATCCTGGCGATAGTTCGAGAAGCTCATTACCCGGGAAAGCGCGACCGCGGCGCGCACGCTGGCGTCCAGGATATCGCGCCCATAGCTGAGGTCATAGTCATACTCGCGCTCGAACGCGTCGAGCCGCCGCCGAATCAGCCATTTGATCATCGGATTTCTCCTTTTGGGATTTCTCCTTTTGCGAGGGCGCCTTGAGGCCACACAATCCAAATCGCGAGCGCCGCCCACAAATATATCGACGGAACATCGAGCATCGCGTAGTGCAGGCTCTCGCGCGCCATAATAAAGTCATGCGCGTGTACCGATGCATGCAGCACGAAAAAAGCGGCAGCGATCAACGCCGCCGGACGCGCCCGCGGGTTGTTCGCGAACCACACCAGAGCCGCTCCGCTGACGATATACGCTGCGCCGATGTCGCGGACAAAGTGGGGGTTGAATGCACCGGTCTCCGGCACGCCTGGGATGATTCCATACCAGAGCGCCGGCGCCAGCATCATAAAAACTCCGTTTGCCGCCGACAGCAATCCAAGGAGCCAAGCAAGTCCGGTGCGCATAACGAATCCTGCCTCTATAAACCAGACGACGCAGCCCACCGATATGTGACAACGATCTTGCGATGCGCAAGCGGTCGATCCCGCTGATCTTGGGCCGCCGATTCTTTCGCCGACCGCGAAGCATCGTCCGCGCAGAAATCGCCGGATTGCCCGATCGTGTTCGCGCGAAAGCGGGCGCGTCGCGACGCGCCCCTACGAATTCAATCTCTCGGACCCTGTCTTCGTAGGGGTGGCTCGCGAGCCGCCCGTCTCTCGCTCAGCCGCCATCGACCGGAAGGCCGATCAACACTCGTTATGCCTGCCATGAAAGTGCGTCGGGTGATGAGTATCGTAGCCTCGTCCAACCCGTTGCAGTCATCCTGAGCCGCAGGCGAAGGATCTCCGCGAAGCGATTAGTGCAACCAAACTCGATTTGAGCTTCACCCCGGCATATCCGACCTGCGGAGCAGATCAGCGAGGAGGGCATAAACTCTGCGATTGACTGCGAGCCCGCCGTGCGAGCCTTGCACTTCGATATTCTCGGCGTGGCCCTCGCGAGCCATCCGCGAATAGGGGATTTTCATCGGGACGTAAATCGACGTGATCGTGACCGATGGCGGGATCGTTCCGCCGGCCAACATCAGCGGTGCTCCCAGCATGATCAGGCGCCGGACGGCGTGGGGCTTTGCGAGACCCGAGCCGGAGTCTCGGCGGAGGCTATTCGTTGTAGCCGAGGCGGCGGGAAATCTCGCCGCCCGCTTCGAGGAGCGTCGGCGCGAGCTCGGCGGCGATTCGCTCGGGCGCCATCCGGTAGGCCGGCCCTGCGATCGCGAGCGATCCGACCACCGAGCGCGTGTAATCGCGAATCGGCACCGCGATCGAATTCACTTCCTCGACGTATTCGCCCGCGTCGGTCGCGTATCCGGTGCTCGAAACCCCGGTTAGCTGTT
>JBAPSR010000380.1:0-2517 GCA_049281755.1 Binataceae bacterium (SeqCode) | reverse complement strand
AAAAAGCTGCAAAAACGAACCCATTGTCGCGAAATCGGCAGCATTTTCAAGGAGTTTATTTTTTAAGCCACTAGAAAAGATACCAAACGAACCCACCGAAAACGCCCGAAATCAAAAAATCCAAGGCGCAACCTTGTCCAGATTCCGGCGCAGCGCATTCACGCTGACTCTCTAGCGCCATTTAGGTTTCTTGATCCCGCGCACGTTTCGAGTGCTCGCGCCGTCGGCCCGCTGCCGACCGCTTTGAGGATCGGCGCATCCTCGTGGTATGCAATCGTTCGGGTGCCAGCCGCGTACCGGCGTCGGCACTTCTTTAGGAGGCGACGCGCGATGAAGATCTCGATGTTCCATCTGATGCCCTACCGCGATCTGCCCGCGGATTTCGAGCAGCGTTACAACTCGGTCTGGGTCGATCCGCCGTACTGGGAACTCGCTGATTCAAACAAGGTCGGCCAGTACTACAACTGGACGCTCGACGAGCTGATCCACGCCGCCAATAACGGCATCGACGGAATCTGCGTCAACGAGCATCATCAGAACGCTTACGGCTTTATGCCGAATCCCGATCTGATGGGCTCGATCCTGGCGCGCGCGACCAACGGCACCGACGTCGCGATCGTGCAGATGGGCTCGACGCTGCCGACCTCGAATCCGCCGATTCGCGTCGCAGAGGAATACTCGATGATCGATTGTATCTCGGGCGGACGGATGGTCGCCGGGATGCCGCTGGGAACCTCGCAGGACGTGAACCTCTGCTACGGCATCTCGCCGATCGAGCAGCGCGAGCGCTACTATGAAGCGCACGACCTGATCATCAAGGCGTGGACCGCGAAGGAAATCTTTCCGTGGAACGGCAAGTACTTCAAACTCCCGATGGTCAATATCTGGCCGCGTCCGATTCAGAAGCCGCATCCTCCGATCTGGATTCCCGGCAGCGGCAGCTTGTCCACCTGGGATTTCTCCGCGCGCAACGACCATTGCTACTGCTTCCTCAGCTACTGGGGAAATAATTTCGGCAAACGCGTGATGGACGGATGGTGGGATTTCGTCGCGAAGGGCAATCACGATCCCAATCCGTACCGCGCCGGATTCCTGCAGCTCGTCGCTGTTTCCGAAACCGACGCGAGCGCCGAAAAAGATTACTACAAGCACATCAGATATTTTTACGACAAATGCTTGCACATCCAGCCCGAGTATTTTCCCGTCGCCGGCAACCAGGATTACAAGAGCCTGGTCAACTCGGTCACCAAGCTCAATCCGCAGATGTTCGATCTGATGGGCAAGATCCCGACCTGGAAGTACAAGGACTTTATCGATAACCAGTTCGTCATCGCGGGTTCGCCCAAGACCGTCACGCAGCAGTTGATGGAAGCGGTCAAGAAACTGCGCGTCGGCAACCTGATGGTGCTGCTGCATATCGGCTCGATGCCGCATGAGCTGACGATGAAGAACGTCGAGTTGTTCTGCAAAGAAGTGCTGCCCAACTTCCGCGATGTCTGGGACAACGAATGGGAAAACAAGTGGTGGCCCGAAAAGCTGCGCGGAGCACGCGGCACCAACGCGATCGCCAAAGGCGGCAACGGAAAATCAGGCGGCAAGTCGAAGCACGCGCAGGCCTGAACTGATCGGCGCAACAGGGAAGCTAGAAAGATTGATATGGCCAGCGAAAAAAGCATCAGCGTCTGGGGCGACAAAGTTCATCCCAAGGTTAAAATCTCGGGCACCGGATCGCCCGTGGTCTATCTGCACGGCGGCTATGGACCGATCGATAACGAATTAGTCGAGGAGCTGGGGAAGCATCACACCGTCTATGCGCCCGAGCATCCCGGATTGAGCGCCGGCGACGAAGACGCAATCAAGGCGCTCGACGATTTCTGGGATCTGGTACTCTACTACTACGACCTGTTCGACAAGCTTGGGCTCAAGTCCCCCGCGGTGGTCGGGCATTCGTTCGGCGCGATGGTCGCGGCTGAGGTCGCGGCGACCGATCCGACTCGGGTGAGCAAGCTCGTGCTGATAAACGCGCTGGGTCTGTGGCGCGACGCGTATCCGGTCGCGAACTACGTAATCACGGCGCAAACAAAATTGCCCGAGCTCCTGTTTCGCGATCCGCATCATCCCGCGCTCAAGCGAATCGTGCTCAATCCCGAGGATCAGCAGGGCTTCATCCGAATCACCTGGTCGCTCGGATGCACCAGCAAATTCTACTGGCCGCTTCCGGACAAGGGCCTCAAGAAACGGCTTCATCGGATTACCGCTCCAACCCTGATTCTGTGGGGCAAGGAAGATAAGGTCGTCGCGCCGATCTATGCCGAAGACTTCCGCAAGGCGATTCACGACGCGAAGGTAGAAATGATCGCCGGCGGCGCCCACATGATGACCGTCGAGGATCCAGTGAAGGTAGCCGCCGCCGTCACGAAATTCTTGAAGTAATGAGCGAAGGAAATCCGGGGTCTTACGCATTGCTTCCTCTTGGCAAGCGGGCCGACGAGCCGTCGGCCGCCACTGACGCAAGGA
>JBAPSR010000379.1:0-4804 GCA_049281755.1 Binataceae bacterium (SeqCode) | reverse complement strand
GCCGCGCAGAGATCAATCTCGACGCCGCCTGCCGCCATCCGCGCGAACGCGATCCCGCCGGCGCGTTCCTCATGCGGCGAGATTGCGAAGCCTGCGCGGCTCCATCGCTCGCGCGCCGCGGCCAGATCCGCGGTGCCAATCAGGACTCGTTCAACGCAGTTGATCCTCAATGCCGTCCTCCCTGGCGAAGCTTAACGGCGTCCGCCGCGTCCGAAAAGCACTCGCAGGCTTGCGAGAGTTTGCGCTACGGATGATCATCATGGACTGAGCATGGCGCCAGACCGCCTGCTAAACTCTTTGTTACTAGATTAAAACATAGTGTACTATCAACCCGCGTAATCAGGGAGGGCAGGAGATAGCGATGCGAGTTCCGTGGCAAGCCGCAAAGGACGAGGCTTTCGTGGCGCTGCGCGATCTGATCAAGCTGGATACGACCAATCCGCCGGGTAACGAAAGAATCGCCGCCGACTATATTGCGCAGGCGCTCCAGCGGCACGGGCTCGACTCGACGATCAAGGAAAGCGCGCCGACGCGTGCGAACCTGGTGGCCCGAATGAAGGGCAACAATCCCGCGAACCCGCCGATTCTGCTTTCCTCGCACACCGACGTGGTTCCGGTCGAGCCGTCGGGATGGAGCCGGCCCGCGTTCGCCGCCGAAATCGCCGACGGATGTATCTGGGGGCGCGGCACGCTCGATATGAAATCGAAGTGCGCGATGGATCTGCTGGTGATGACGGCGCTCAAGCGCGCGGGCGCGACCCCGAATCGCGACGTGATTCTGGCCGCGGTGGCGGACGAGGAAGCCGGCTCCGATCACGGCGCACGATTCCTGGTCGAGCGGCATCCCGAGTTGATCCGCGCCGGATGGGTGCTCAACGAGGTCGGCGGATTCACCATCTACATGGGCGACAAACGCTTCTACGCGATTCAGATCGCGGAGAAAGGTTTCGTCACGATCAAGATGACCGTCAATGCGGCTCCCGGTCATGGCTCGATGCCGCGCCGCGACACCGCAATCGGCAAGATGGCGGCGCTGCTGACCAAGATCACCAACACTCCGATGAGCCAGCGCGTGACCCCGTTCATGAAGAAGATGCTCGCAGAGCTGGGCGTGCCGCTGGATAATCCGGGGCCGCTGTTCCGCCCGATGATGGGCAACACGGTCACGCCGACGATCCTGCGCGCCGGCTACAAGGACAACGTGATCCCGGGTGAGGCTTCGGTGGTGCTCGACGGCCGCACGGTGCCGGGCGAGGATCCGGAGAGCTTCGTCGCGGAGCTGCGCAGTATCGTCGGACCGGAGCCGAAGTTCGAGCTGATCAAAACCGCGCCTCCGGCCGAGACCAGTCCCGACACCGAGCTGTTCAAGCTGATTTGCGATCGGGTGGAATTCAACGATCCCGGTGCGCGCGCGATTCCCTGGATGATCCCCGGCGCCACCGACAACAAGTTCTACGGCAAGCTCGGCGCGCAGTGCTACGGCTTCGTGCCGGTGAAGCTCGATCCGCATCTGCCCTTTGGCTCTCTGTTTCATGGCAACGATGAACGCCTGCCGATCGAGGGCTTCTACTGGGGGCTCAGAGTCTACGCCGAGGTCGTGCTCAAATTTATCGGCGTGAACTTCGACGCGGTCTTCGCCTGATCGAATTTTTGCGATTCACGATTTGTGTCATTCCGAGCCAGGACGGGCACACGTATCGTGTCGTCCAAGCCATCCGAGCGGCAACGATCGCGAGGAATCCCGGCCTCGGCGCCAGCACATCCTTGCGACGGGTTACGGACAACTCTCGCGGCGGGATCACTCGGAAGAACTGACCGATTGCGAAATCGGTGTGAAGGTCACCAGAAGCCGCGGCGGATTGTCGAGCGGAACCACTTCGACGTCGCTCAGCGGCGAGGTGTTGAGCGTGACGGTGGTGCCCTGCGAGTTGCTGGTCACCTCGCAATCCTTGAAGATCGAGCGGTCGAAGACCAGATGATGATTGAGCCCTGAGTCGGGCGTGACATCCTTGAGCACCAGGACCGCCGACGAAAAACCCGCACCGCTTTCGAGCCGCTTGTTGAACGCCACTGGACCAGTCAGGTCGATGATCACCGCCATCGGTGGATCGGCGGCGGCGAGCCGAATCGTTTTCAGGGTAGCGGGTCCTGTGGATTCCGCCGTGGCCTTCGGCGCGGGCGCGTCGAGTACCGGCAGCCCGTCGGGTCCATATTTGGTCTCGGTCTGCGCCTGCTGCTGAGCCGCGGTTTTCTGCGCCTGCATCGGAGCCTGCCCCGGCGGAGTTCCGGGGATCGGCGTTCCCGGCTCGCCCGGCGCGAGCCCGCTATCCATATCGTCGGCGTCGCGCTGACGCACGACCACGCGATTATCGGTGACCTGTTCGGAGCCATACCCGGTCTCGGCCAGCACCAGCGGAAGCGGATCTTCCTCGGTGTCGATCGGCTGGTTGAGTTTCTTGAGCGAGGCCTTGGCCCTGGCCGTGTACGGAGTATCCGGAAAGTGGCGCAGCAGAGCGGTATAGGCCTGCGCGGCGGAATATTTCTTGCCCTCCTTCTCCAGCGCCTGCGCAAGCTCGAACAGCGCGTCGGGAGCGACCGGCGTGTCCGGATATTTCTGCATCAGCTCGGCCAGGCGCGACTCGGCGGCGCGGAAGTTGGCGCGCTTGAAGTAATAGGTGCCGACGATCATCTGATGCCGCGCCAGCATCTCGCGGCATTCCTCGGCGCGTTCCTTGGCCAGCTCGGCGAACGAGCCCTCGGGAAAGCGCGACTCGATAATCTGGAAATGCTTGAGCGCCTCCTCGGTCTTGCTCTGGTCCTGATCCTCCCGTCCCATCTGATCGTAGTAGCTCATCGCGATGTAATAGCTCACGAGTTCGAGGTTTTTGCTGGTCGGATGCATCCGCTGGAAGTCGTCGAGTGACGCGACCGCCTCGGCGTAGTCCTGCTCTTTGTAATATGCGAGCCCGATCTTGAGCTCGGCTTCTTCGGCGTAGGGGCTGAACGGAAAGTGATCGATCAGGAGCTGATAGTTCTCGATCGCGGGCTTGTACTCGCCATCGGCGAAATCGAGCTGGCCCTGTTGATAGTAGTCCTCACCGGTAGGCGGCTTTCTGAGCGAGCATCCGGCGGTGGCGGCCATAAAGACGGCCAGAACTATGGCCAGCAGGCGCCTCATAATAATCGGGACTGTGGGCACACTAGAGAAGGCACGGCAGCAATGCAAATCGAGGTTCGAGCGCCGCTCCAGAGCGTACACTCCGAAAAAACCCCGCGATTCACAGTACAGGTTTCGTCAATTCCTTACAAAGGGACCCTCGTGCCGCAGTTTAAGAACGGGTGCTCCTCGATGCCGCGTCATTCGTGCTTCGTTTATGCGCGCGCCTACGGGTGTCATTCCCGCCAGTGGCTGCCGCGTGAGAGCCTGTCCTGAGCAAGGCGAAACGATGTAACGAGAGGCCGTTGCATGAAGCGTAGACTCTGAGCACGGCCGTCCCCGGGTTCGCCCAAGGCTCGGAATGACGATCGGGGGCTCGGCTGAGACTACGATACTGATCCGCCAAGCCCACATTCGTCATTCCGAGCCTGGGCGAGGAATCCCGAGGCGGTCATGCACTTATCTTCGGATTGGCAAAGCCTGCGGATCGAGCACCGGCTTTCTGGCGCGGCCTGTGCGCTAAATGGTCACGGCTCATCCCTTGGCAGTCCCAAGCCGAGGCGGGCGCAGGGTCGCGGCGAAAACCGGCTTGCCGAGCGCGATAAACTTGCGCGCAAACGCGGTCGCCTCGGCGCCGGGCGCGCGCTCGTCGAGGCGCGAAAAACCCGCGCCCTCGAGCATCGGGAAAATCTCCGCCGCGTACTCGGCGACGTCGGTTGCGACGCACAGGATACCGTCGGCCGCGAGCGTGCGCGCCAGGCCGGCCGCCAGATGCGGGGTGAACAGGCGATGCTTATGGTGCCGCTCCTTGGGCCATGGGTCGGGAAAGTAGATGTGATAGGCGCTGACGCTGCGCGCCGCGAGCATCAGGCCGACCAGCGGGCGCGCGTCCATCCGCGCCACGCGGAGATTGTCGAGTCCCGCGCCGCCGCATCGCACGGCGAGCATCCTCGAGACCACACCCGAGAGCTCGACTGCGATAAAATTGCGCTCGGGAAATTCGGCGGCGCGCGCGACGATAAAATCGCCGCGTCCGGCCCCAAGCTCGATTTCGAGTGGTGCGGCGCGCTCGAAGATCGCGCCCGGATCGATCGTGAACAGGCCGTCGTGCGCCTCGATCAGCACGCTTTCGGCGGCGGCGCGCGCCTCGGGCTTGCGCCAGATCCGTCCTGCTTTTCTCAGTCGCGCCATGATCGGCCCCACGATGGCGAAGCGCAGCCATCCGAGCAAGCAGCCGGCCTACGAAGAATGGCGGTTAGTCAAACTGACCCACTAACAGACTTTTTGATGGCTTCAATTCCCCATGACTCATGGTCGCCTGACTTGCAATGACTTCATCACATTCATCACATTTGGGCTGTGAGAGCTTCCACAAACGATTCCGCAGGTTCTCATAGAACTTCTCTTCCAAACCGTTTCGGCCCGAGCGCGCTGTGCGGAGTCTCCGAACAGCGCTGCGAGTTGACCATTGTGCGCGATGGCGGCCCAAGGTCGTCTGCCGATAGATCTGGTGTGCTATGGTGGCCGGCTGAAGCGGTTTCGGGCTGGAATCCGGTGTTGCGTCGGACGGTTACTCACCGTCGATCGCTGTCGTATAGCTATATAATTTGATGGGCTTACTGTCGGCGTGAGGTGCGTCGCGCGCCG
>JBAPSR010000378.1:0-14081 GCA_049281755.1 Binataceae bacterium (SeqCode) | reverse complement strand
CTTCGCGAGCCCGGCATCGTGCAGATTGATTCGCGCGGCGCCGATCTCGAGGAATCTCGCCAGTTGCGCTAGCAGCCGGTTGGAGTCAGCTACGGAAAAAATCGGGCAGCGTGCTCGCTGGAGCACGCCGCCCTTTCGCCCAATCTATGGATGCTTGCTCGATGCCTATCTGCAGACTGCCGTCGCGCGGCAGTTCAGCTTGTTGCTGAAATGGCTGCCCAGATACTCGAGGCCCTTGTTCGGGCAATAGGTGAACGTGCCCGGATGGTACCATCCGCCCTGCATCGTCGCGTCGTCGCCCGCTTCCTTCCTGTCGGGTGCGTCGGCGAGCCATTGGCCCTTTTCCTTCACCATATAGATATCAAGCTTGCTCGCCTCGCCCTTGGGAATGTCTGACGCCGGCGCGAACATCGTGGCTTCCACGACCGCATCCTTGTCGGTCGCGCGCAGCACTTTGACGTTCGAATCGTAGGCGATGGTGAGCTTGGGCCCCGTCTGCTCGGGACGAAGCTCTTCCTTGGTGACCTTCTTCGCGTACTTGCTGACGACGGTCGCCTTGACCGCGTCGGCGTCGTCGTCGGCTATTCCCTGAAAAATCTTCTTCGCCGCCGCGGTGAGCGTGGGATCGTCCTTCGCGGCGGCGTCAGTTTGCGCGCAAGCAAGGCGGGGCGCAAGCGCCACTCCAAGTGCAATTATGCAGGCGGTAGAGACCGCAAAGAGCTTCGTTGTCAGATTCATCCTGTCCTCCCGGTTTCAGCCTAAGTAGCACCCGAAAAACTACCGCCGCAAGAGTCCCGGCCACCGAGCCGCGTCTGGTTCCAGCGCCCGCGGCGCGATACGTTTGAGGCGCGCGCTGCGCGCTTCCTCGCGATGGATTTCCATGTAATCACTCTGTTCCCCGAGATGTTCGAGTCGCCGTTTAGTGGCGGGATGATCGGCCGCGCAATCGAGCAGGGACTCATCGCGATGCATCCGCACGCGCTGCGTCCTTACGGACTCGGAAATTACAAACAGGTCGACGACGCGCCGTACGGCGGTGGCAGCGGGATGGTGATGCGGCCGGAACCGATCGCGGCGGCGATCGACGAGGTCGCTGGACAGCATCCGCAGCTATGGAAGGTCCTGCTGACTCCTCAGGGCGAGGTTTTCGATCAGGCGCTCGCACGGGAGTTTTCCGCCAAGCCCGGCGGAATCCTGCTGGTCGCAGGACGTTACGAAGGAATCGACGAGCGGGTGCGCTCGATGGTCGATCAGGAAATCTCGATCGGCGACTACGTGCTTTCGGGCGGAGAGTTGGCCGCGATGGTGGTGATCGAGGCGACCGGGCGGCTGCTTGCGGGCGTGCTCGGAAATCCTGCGTCGCTCACCGAAGAATCGTTCGCCGAGCGCACGCTCGAATATCCGCAATACACCCGGCCCGAGGAGTTTCGCGGGATGCGCGTGCCGGAGATTTTGCTCTCGGGCGATCACGGCAAGATTCGCGCATGGCGCGAGGCCGAGGCGCGGCGGCGCACCGCGCGGCGGCGGCCCGACCTGCTCGAACGGCGCAAGTTCTGAGCGTGGCAGATCTATTCCTCGCGCTGATTCATCATCCGGTCGTCAACCGCAACGGCCAGGTGGTCACGTCCGCGATCACGAGCCTCGACATCCACGATCTGGCGCGCTCGGCGCGCACCTACGGCGTGCGCGCGCTCTTCATCGTGCATCCGATTCCCGAGCAGCGCGAATTCGCCAAAAACGTGATCGATCATTGGCGCTTCGACTTCGGCCGCGCGTTCGATGCGCGCCGGCGCGAGGCGCTGGAGCTGGTGCGAATCGTCGCGACGCTCGACGACGCATGCGCCGAGGCGGAAAAGATCGCCGGCGCGCGCGCGCTGATCGTGCATACCTCAGCCCGAACCGATCGCGGAGAGACGTTCGCTTCGATGCGCGCGCGCCTGGAAGCGCCGGACGCGCCGCCGGCGATAATCCTGCTCGGGACCGGATTCGGGATGACTCCGGAGATGGCGCAGCGCGCCGATATCGTGCTCGAAGCGATTCGCGGCGCCACCGACTACAACCATCTGTCGGTGCGCGCGGCGGGCGCGATCATCCTCGATCGGCTGCGCGGCAAATAGCTCGCGGTACTTGCCGCACGGCGCGCATGCGGGCATTTTGAGGCGTATGACTTTTCGTGTCTGCGGACGCGCGATTCTGATCGCTGCGGCAATCGCGATCGCATCTGGATGCGCCGCTAGTGGCAGCAATTCCGCGCTACCGCCCGCTGTGGCCGCGGCAGATCCGACCACGCTGGTGTTCCGTCATTGCCGCGAGCTGGTCTGCACCGACGCTGATGTGCCGCTATGCGATTTTTCGGAGATCGCGAGCGACGGCCCCGGTCATCTGCGCGAAGACTTCCGCTGCGCCCGCTCCGGCTTTGGAACGCAGTGCGAAGAGCACCGCACGCTCATCGGGGCGGAAGACAAGCCGCTGGAAAATCAGGTGCTGAAATTCCAATGCTCGGGCGACCCGGTTCAATGCCAGGTCCTCGGCGGCAATGCGCCATGGACAACCACGCTCGACCTGCCCGATTCCAGCCGCCAGAGCCTGACCTGCCGCGCACGCCGTCCCGAAGGACCGCCACCCGCGCCCCACGCTATTCCCGGCCCCGACACGGTGTAGGCGGATTGATCGCGCACCTCTCAAGCTGTCATACGCGCGCGCGGGGTTGCCGCAGGAGGAATCCCAAACGAAGGTCCTCCGCTACCTGGCGTGAATGGAAAGGCTGTGCGGAAGACGAGCGGCTCCGGAGCCGCCTACGAGGAGATTCGATGCGGAGGGACGCCGCTCGATCGGGGAGCAGCGATCCTTCGACAGAATCACAAAACGATTTCGTAGGGGCGCGTTGCGACACGCCCGCCCTCGCATGCCGATGATCGTGCGCGTTGTTGGCCTGAGCGATAGGTGGACGGCCGAGGGCCTTTTGGGATGACCGTACTCGAAAGGCATCGGCAAGCGGTTGCAAGAAGAGCGACTGCGGTTAATCGACAGACGGTTGCGTCGCGGCGGCAGTGCTTGTTTCATCGGGCCGGTTTGGATAGGTTTGGGTGCTCAACCCGGAAACATTTCACATGAATAGCATTATCCAAAAGCTCGAAGATCGAGCCCTGCGGACCGACCTTCCCGATTTCCGCGTGGGCGACATGCTGCGCTTGCAGGTCAAGGTTCGCGAGGGCGAAAAGGAACGCATCCAGTCGTTCGAAGGCGTCGTGATCAAGATGAATCGCGGCGGAAATCGTGCGACCTTCACCGTGCGCAAGGTCTCCTACGGCGTCGGGGTCGAGCGGATTTTTCCGCTGCACTCGCCGCGGCTCGAAAAGATCCAGGTGCTGTCGCGAAGCCGCGTGCGCCGCGCGCGGCTCTATTACCTACGCGGCCGGCAGGGCAAAGCCGCACGCCTCGATACGCTGGCCTGATCCGGGCAATCCGCTAATTTCCGCGGAGCCCCGCCGTCATCCGCACGTGCCCGTCAAAATGTGCGCCCTCGCAGATGGTCAGGCTCTCGGACTCGATATTGCCGTCGACGCGCGAGTGCGGACCCAGCACGACCCGCTTGGCGCCGGCGATATCCCCGCGCAGCTCGCCCATGATCAGCAGGCGCGGCGCGCGGACTTTGCCTTCGATCGTTCCACCTTCTGAAATCACCACCAACTCAGCCGACGACACCTCGCCACGGAAGCGTCCTTCGATTCTGACCGGCTCGTGAAACACCAGCCGGCCCGAGACGTTGACGTTGCGGCCAACCGCGACTCGGGTGCGTTCTTCGACCCACGCCGCCGCTGGTTCGTTGGGGATGTGCGTGGCCGGTCGCGCAATCGGATGCGTCACGCCGCCGGCGCTGCCATGTCCATTGTGTTCGGGAGTCATTTTACTTCCGCCGGACGCCGATCATGGCGCGGGAAATACGTGGCACGCAACCGCGTGTCCTCCCCGTCCGGTGATCAGCGCGGGCTCGACCGTCCTGCACTCATCCTTCGCATAAGGGCATCGAGGATGAAAGGCGCAGCCGGGGGGCGGATTGACCGGACTTGGCATCTCGCCCGGCAGCTTGATCCGCTCGGGCTTTAGCGCGGGATCGATGGTCGGGATCGCCGAGAGCAACGCGCGAGTGTAGGGATGGCGCGGGTTGGCGTAAATCTCCTCGCGCGTGGCGAGCTCGACGATCTTGCCCAGGTACATGATCGCGACGCGGCGGCTGATGTGCTCGACGACGCGCAGATCGTGCGCGACGAACAGGTAGGTGAGATGCAACCGCGCCTGCAAATCCTGCAGCAGGTTGATGATCTGCGCCTGGATCGAAACGTCGAGCGCCGAGACCGGTTCGTCGAGCACGATAAAGCGCGGGCCGACCGCGAGAGCGCGTGCGATTCCGATTCGCTGGCGCTGGCCGCCGGAAAATTCATGCGGATAGCGATTCATCGTGTCCGCGCCGAGCCCGACCAACTCGAGCAGCTCGGCGATGCGCTTTTCCTTTTCGGCGCCGCGCGCGAGTTTGTGAATCTCGATTCCTTCGCCGACGATCGCCCGCACCTTCATCCGCGGGTTGAGCGAGGCGTACGGATCCTGGAACACGAGCTGCATCTCGCGCCGCAGTGCGCGCAGCTCCACGCGGCCCAGCGCCTGGAGATCGCGCCCGTCGAACCAGACCCTGCCCGCGGTCGGCTCGATAAGTTTCAGGATCAATCTTCCTAGCGTGGATTTTCCCGAGCCCGACTCGCCGACCAGGCCGAGCGTTTCGCCGGGATAGATTTCGAGATTAACCGCGGTCACTGCCTTGACCGTGAGCCGCTCGCGCGCGAACAGCGCATCGCCACCGGCGGGAAATTCCTTGCTCAGATTTTCGGCGCGGACCAGCGCCGCGCCCGAATCGGGCGAAGCAGACGGCGTGCGCGCCGGATCAGACGCGGATACAGGCGACATAATGATTGGGCGCCTTCGCCTCGAGCGGCGGCACGGTTTGAGCGCATTCGGGAATCGCGCGGGGGCAGCGCGGATGAAACCTGCATCCGGAGGGCGGGCGCAGCGCACTCGGAATCGAGCCGGGGATCGCCTGCAATCTTTCGCGGCGCCCGCCGTCGATTCCGGGAACCGATTCGAGCAGCCCGCGCGTGTACGGGTTCATGGGGTCCCTGAACAGATCGCGCGACGACGCCTGCTCCATCACGCGCGCGGAATAAAGAATCGTCACGTCGTCGGCGTACTCGGCGACAATTCCGAGATCGTGCGTCACCAGGATCACCGCAAGTCCCAGGCGGACCTGCAGCTCGCGAATCAGATCGAGAATCTGCGCCTGGATTGTCACGTCGAGCGCCGTAGTCGGCTCGTCTGCGACCAGCACCTTGGGGTTGCACGCCAGCGCCATCGCGATCATCACCCGCTGGCGCATCCCGCCGGAAAGCTGATGCGGATAGTCAGCGACGCGGCGTTCGGGATCGGCGATTCCGACCATCCGCAGCGCCTCGATCGAGCGATCGCGGGTTTCGCGACGCGCAGTATGCTGATGCAGCCGCACCGCTTCGCCGATTTGGCTTCCGATCGTGAAGACCGGATTGAGCGAGGTCATCGGCTCCTGGAAAATCATCGCGATCCGCGCGCCACGAATCGCGCGCATCTCAGGCTCGGGGAGCTTCAGCAGGTCCTTGCCCTCGAAAAGAATTTCGCCGCCGGTGATTCGCGCCGATTCGGGAAGCAGGCGCATGATCGACAGAACCGTCGCGGTCTTGCCCGAGCCCGACTCGCCGACGATACCCATCAGCTTGCCCGCCTCGACCGAGAAGCTCACGCCGTCAACCGCACGCACCTCACCTTCGCCGGTGAAGAACGAGGTGCAGAGCGATTTGACTTCGAGTAGGGGCGCCACTGGTGCGTAAGGGTAGCATCGCCAATGCATCGCGGACCAGACGGGAGTGCGCGGGTTGGGTGGTGGCCTGCACCCCCTCCTTTAATCCTCTCCGTTGAAGAACGAGGGAGGAATCAGGGATCAGTTGGCGTTTGAGGGGTCCATGCGGTCGCGGAGATGGTCGCCCAGGAAATTGAACGACATCACCGCGAGGAAAATGAAGACACCTGGAATCAGAATCCACGGATAGCGTGCGAGGCTTTGCACGTCTTGGGCTTGTGCGAGCAGATTGCCCCACGACGCCGCCGGTTCCTGGATTCCGAGTCCCAGCAGCGAGAGCGCGCTCTCGCCCAGGATAAAGCCCGGGATCGAGAGCGTGGCGGCGACGATCGCGTAGCCGAGCACAGACGGGATGACGTGGCGCGTGATGATCCTCCATCGCGAGGCGCCTAACGCGCGCGCCGCTTCCACGTATGGACGCGAACGCACCGAGGCCGCCATCCCGCGGATAATCCGCGCCAGTCCGGCCCAGCTTATGAAACTCATGATCGCGATAATCATGAAGAAGGTTGCGGTGGTGCTCATTCCGGCCGGGATGATCGCGGCGAGTGCGAGCAGGAAATAAAATGACGGCAGCGACATCTCGATCTCGGACCATCGCATGATCAGATTGTCGGTCAAGCCGCCCACGTAGCCAGAGAGCGCGCCGATCGTGATGCCGAGCGAGAAGCTGATCGCGACGCCGATCAGTCCGACCAGCATGCTGACGCGCGAGCCGTACACTATGCGCGAGAACAGGTCGCGGCCGAGGGAATCGCTGCCCATCAGGTAGAAGGGATCTTTGGGCGAGTCGGTGGTGAACAGATGCCCGCGCGAAAGAACGTGCACATAAGTGCGATGCGCCAGGTCGGGCGCGTAATTGCGCTCGACCGGATCGAGCAGCCGCATCGGATGCGTGTAGAAAAACCCGCCTGACCAATCCGAAGGCGCCGCCAGATGCAGGCGCATCGGCGGACAGTCGGGCATCGCGCGATTCTGATAGGTGTCGTCGTAGGGGGCGAAAAACGGCGACGCCGCCGCGAACAGATAAAACAAGGCGAGACAGATCGCGGACGCGCGTACGGTCCATGACGCAAGCCGCCATTCGCGCGCGACGCCGGTGGATTGAACCGGCAACGCGATCGGCTCTGCGATCGCTCCTGGCTGCCCCAGCATTCCCGGCATCGCGCTCATTGCTGCGCCGTCGAAGAAAAGTCCACCCGCGGATCGACCGCGACCAGCGCGATATCCGCGAGCAGGTTGCCGGCCAGCAGCAGCACGGTGCCGACCAGCACCGATCCCATCACCAGGTAAATATCGAGCTGGCGCACTGCGTCGAGCAGCAGCAATCCGAGGCCTTGCAGATTCATGACCGCTTCGACCAGCGCGGCGCCGCCGAGCAGATCGCCGAGCGAGTATCCCGCCATCGTGACGAACGGATTGAGCGCGTTGCGCAGCACGTGCTTGTAGATGACGACGCGTTCGGAAAGGCCCTTGGCGCGCGCGGTGCGCACGAACTCCTCGTTCTTGATCTCGAGAATCTGCGAGCGCATCAGGCGCATCAGTCCAGCCATCCCGGCCAGGCCGAGCACGAACACCGGCAGGATTAGATGGTTGATGCGGTCGGCGATTTGCGACCAGAAGTCGAGCGTCGAGTAGTCCACCGAGTAAGTGCCGCCGATCGGGAACCATCCGGTCTGCAGCGCCACCCACATCATCAGAAAAGCGAGAAAGAAATTCGGCACCGACATCCCGAAGAACGCGAGGAACGACAGCACGCGGTCCCAGATCGAATTCTGATTTACCGCGACGATAATCCCGATCGGGATCGCGACAACCCACGCAAACAGCATCGCGCACGCCGACAGGATGATCGTGTTGATCGCGCGCGTGGTGATAAGCGAGGTGACGCTGACCCGGTAGGCGAGCGAGATGCCGAGGTTCAGATGAAGCACCGACCAGAGCCATTTGAAGTAGCGAATCAAGAGCGGCTGATCGAGACCGAACTGCGCCTCCATCTGCTTGATGACTTGCGGCGAGATGCGCGGGTTGAGCTTGAGCGTCGAGAGAAAATTCCCCGGCACCAGCGACATCACGAGGAACGACAGGAACGTGATCCCGATGATCAGCGGGATCATGTTGATGAGGCGGCGGATAAGGAAGCGTCCCATGCGCGTCCCGCTAGCTGCGCGGCGCGGTCCGCGCGCGGCGCTTCAATTCGGTTTGAATTCGATCCATTCGGGATGGTACAGCCCCCAGACTGTCGGCTGGTAGTTCTCGAGCGAATTTTTCCACGCGGCGTAGCGCGTCCCGCGCACGGTTTCGATAATCGGCAACTGTTCGTGCAGGATTTCCTGAATTTTCCAGTAATAGGGCGCGCGCTTTAGCGGGTCCATCACGGTGGTGCCCTGATCCATCAGGTGATCGATCTCCGCTTCCCACAGTGTCGCGGGAGTTTTCTGATTCGGATACCAGATGTGCAGATTGCCGGACGAGCGCAGAAAGTCGGCGCCGTCGTTGGGCTCGAAGCCGCCGGTGAAGCCCATCAAGATACAGTCCCAATCGAAGTTGGAATCGAGCTTTTCGATCAGCGTCTGGAAATCGAGCGGGCGGAAATTCACCTGGATTCCAAGTGTCGAAAGATCCTGCTTCAGGATCGCGCACATCTGTTGGCGCTCCTGCGAATCGGCGTTGGTGGTCAGCGTGAACACGATCGGGTTGCCGTGCGAATCGGCCCGCACGCCCGGACGAATCATATGATAGCCGCCGGCTTCGAGCAGGCGCGCGGCCTCGGCTAGATCGTAGTCGTAATCTTTCAGGTTCGGATTGTGGAAGATCTTGTTGGCCGGCGAGATTTCGGCGACCGCGGGAACCGCAAGCCCGTGGTAGCACAGGTTGATGATCCCCTGCTTGTCGATTGAATGCGCGAACGCGCGCAAGAAATTCGGATCGGTGAACCAGGTGAGTTTCGGATCGGTCACGCCGTCGTGCACGAAATGTTTCGGGTTGCGATTGAACGAGAAGAACAGCTCGCCGGTGTCGATGCCGATCTCCTGCACGGTGATCCCGAGCGCGTGCGCCTTGTCTTTCAGATCGATCACGTCCTTGGGTCGTGGGCCGTACACGTCGGTCTGTCCGGACAGAAACTTCAGGTAGTCGGTGTTCTGATCCTGGACGATGATGATCGCCCTGCCGTGCAGGCGCGGAAGCTGGCCGCCGTGCTCGTCCTTCATCCAGAAATCGGGGTTGCGTTCGTACTGCACGACCTGGCTCTGGAGGTAGTGCGTCATTTTGAATTGGCCGTCGCCGATGATGTCGCGCGCGGGAGTGTTGATTCCCCACATCTGGGCGTATTTTCCGGACGCGAGTGCAGCGCCGAGCAGATGCTCCGGCATCACGGGGATTCCGGCGGCCTCGTACAGCAGCGGCGCGAATGGCCGCGGCAGATGCATCGCGACCGTGTAGTTGTCGATCAGCACCGTCTCGATCGGTTGGTCGTCGATCATCATGCCTGGCCGGATGCTGTTCGGCACTTTCGGGTCGTAGATGACCTTCATTGTGAACACAACGTCGCGCGCGTCGAGGGGAGCACCGTCGAACCACTTGAGTCCGTGGCGCATGTGGAAGGTGATGGTTTTCTGGTCGGGCGTGATGTCCCAGCTTTCGGCGAGAGACGGCTCGGGCAGCAGAGTTTTCAAATCAACGCGGATCAGAGTTTCGAAGACGTCGCCAACGATCGCGCCGGAAGTCGCATCGGTGACGAGGATGGGGTTGAAGGTGCGAGGATCGGCGGAGGTCGCGTCGTAGAGAATCTGCTCGCGCGCGTGATCGATCTTCGGGCGATTGACGCGGCATCCGGTGGCGCATGCGAGCGCGGCGATCGCGATCGCGGCGGTGCAAAGAAATTCTAGTCGGCGCGCAGGCATCAGCTTCCGTCCGCTCCGCGTCGATGCGGATGGCGGGACGCGATCAAGATTAGCTGGCAAATTGCGCGAGCGTAAGCCGTCGCTAATGCGCCGCCATCGCCCGGAGGGAGAGGGTATGGACAAAGAGATGTCGGCTCAGGTAGCCGGTGCCAGATCGAACACTGCTGCCGAGATCTGTCCGTTCACGATCGGGCGATCGTAATGGATCGTCAGATGGCTGTGGGCGGGCGGAAAATCGGCTTCGACTACGTAGGGGAACATCACGCCGCCGATATCGTGATAGTCGCGATACCGCACTTCGTAGTCGATATGACCGGCCGCGTCGCGGCGCCGGACCATCGCGAGGTTGCCGTCCTCGAACCCTAGCTCGCGCGTCGCGCCGTCCGCGTCGCGCCATGCGCCGACGGTCATCGTGGCGGTGCTGTCCGCGTCTGGGTTCTCGGTCGTGATCGCGACCGGTGCGCTCGCGGCGATGCGCGCGGTGTCGGGCGCGATTCCGAGCAGGAGCGTGACCGCGTCGGCGGGCTCCATCGGAATTTGCACGAACTGGTCCAAGGTCGCCGAATTGGCGGCGGCACGGATGAGCTTGTTTTTCGACGGCTCGAAGATTTCGAGCTGTCCGCCGTGAGTCGCCACGATCAGTGCGACCCCGAAGGGCGACATCGCCTCGACGCGCAGGCTGGAGGGTCGGCTGACGGTGATATTCTCGCGGGCTTTCGCGTGCCGATCGGGCGCGGTGTAGTCCATTATCGCCGCGGTCTGCATCGAGGTGAGCGCCCGATCGCGCTCGGCCAGACGCGCGGTCATCGCGCTAAGCTCCGCGGCCTGACTAGCTGGAGCGGCAGCAGTAATCTGCGGTGGTGTTGGCGGCGCGACCGTCGCGCAGGCGGGAAAGATCAAACATGCGGCGAAGAGCAGCAGCGGCGCAAGGCTTGGCCGCGGAGCGCGTGCAGCCTCAGATCCGCCGTCTCTAATGCCCGGCGGCATTCTGCGAGTTCTCGAGCACCTGGATCTTGTCCTTCAGGCGGGCGACTTGTTCGGGCTCCTGCGATTTGCGCAGCGCGTCCTGGTACTCGCGCGATGCCGCCTGCAGCTTGCCCAACTTGCTGTACGCGTCGCCGAGATGCTCGGTGATAGTCGGATCGCTGTTGGTCAGGTTGACGGCGCGTTCGAGCTGCTCGACCGCCTGCGGGTAGTTTCCCTTCTGGTAGTAAACCCATCCGAGACTGTCGATGTAGAAGCCGTCCTCGGGCTCGATATCGAGCGCGCGCTTGATCAGCTTCTCGGCTTCGTCCAGGTTCCTGCCCTCCTCGGCGTAGGTGTAGCCGAGGTAGTTTAGCGCCTGCGCGTTGGCGGGATTGATGTCGATGGCCTTCTTCATCTCGACCATCCCGTCGGAGCGCTGCTTGTCCTGATCGAGCACGGCGCCAAGGGTGAAATGGTATTTGTCGTTCTTGGGATCGAGCGCGACCATCTGGCGCGCGACTTCGATCGCGGCGGGATAATCCTTTTTTTCCTGGTACACGCCGATCAGAAAACCCAGGATTTCGGGGTCGTCGGGTTTCTTCGCGAGCGCCTGCTTCAGCGCCGCGATCGCGGGATCGTAGTTGTTCTGCTTGTCGTAAACGTAGGCGAGCTGGAGACGCGACTCGATGTAATGATCGTCGGTGTCGGGAATTTTGTTGAACTGGTCGACCGCGCGATCGTTCTCGTTCAGCTCGGTGTATGCAGTGCCGAGATAGTAGCGCACCTCGGTGTTGTTGGGCTCCGAGCCCAGCACCAGGTTGAATTCCGTGGCCGCCTGATCGAAATCGCCGCGGCGGAAATAGAGCAGTCCAATCTTGGTGCGGGTATCTACAGGATTGGTCTGGATTCCTTCGAGCTGCTTCAACTCGCCGAGCGCCTGATCGTATTTTTTCTGGCCGACGTAAACCTCGGCCAGGCGATTGCGCACGAACTCGTTGTTCGGATTTATCTGGATGATCTTTTTGTAATACGCGGTCGCTTCGTCGGGCTTGTTCTGCAGAATCCGCAGAGTCGCCAGATCGAGCATGACCAGCTCGGAATCAGGATTCAGTCCCAAGGCCTTCTGATAGTAGGCGTCGGCCTTGTCGTACTTCTTCGCCGCCACCATCACGCGGCCGGCGTAATAGTAGCCAAGGAAGGAATTGGGATCGAGCGCGATCAGATGCTGAAAGGTCTGCTCGGCTTCGTCGAAATTGCCCTGCTTGGCGTACAGCGTGCCGAGATACAGGTACGCTTCCTGGTTCTGCGGGCTTTCCTGCAGGACCTGCTTGTAGTCCGCCTCGGCGGTCGCGTCGTCGCCGAGCGCGCCGCTGATTCCGGCCGCAAGCAGGCGGGCGTCAACCGAATCGGGGTTATTTTTGAGCGCTTCATTGACCTGCGTGAGCGCTTCCTTCAGCCGGCCGTCGCGCACGTAGAGAGTCGCCAGGCGCACCCGCAGAGTCGAGTTGGTTGGATCGGCGGCGACAGCGTCTTCGTAGCCTTTGAGGGCGGCTTCGTGGTCGCCTTCATCGGAGGCATACTCCGCCACCAGGAACGCGCCCATCGCTTTTGCGTCGGGCGGAATCTCGACCGCGGGCGCCCCGCCGAACGGATTGGCGCCAGCGTTGCTGACGGTCTGCACCGGCATCCCGCGCAGCTCCCGTATCTGCTCGCATCCGGTCGCCGTCGCAAGGCAGACGATCAGCGCAGCGAGCGCGTAGTTGAAAGTTCTATTCATGTGGAGACGAGGGGTTCGGGAAATATTCACTGACAGCTAACACCACGGATTACTGATCGTCAACGTATGGGGCACGCGCCCGCGCCTTCCTGGGCACGGGTATATTATATGCTATGCGCTCACGGATGCGACCGCATAAACGCCCGGCCGCGCCGGAATCGGCCGCTTGCCGATCGAGCATGGCTTCGATACAGCCAGTCCTCTGCCTTGTAATTGAGAATTGCCTTCGTAATCGCCTTTGAGAATTGCGTTGCCAATCCAGGAAGACTCACCCCAAGAATTACGACCGGCGCCGCGCGAGGTTTCCGCCCGCCATCGCGATAGCGCCCGGATGCCGCGGCGCGCGCTAGGTCTGCCTGCGCTCGTCTGCCTGATGTACCTGGTGGTTTCCGGCGGCGCCTACGGTCTTGAAGACGCGGTTAGCGCCGGAGGGCCTAAGCTGGTGCTGCTGCTGTGCCTGGTCGTACCGCTTACGCTCTCGCTGCCGACGGCGCTGATGGCGGGTGAACTGACCGCGCTGATGCCGCTCGAGGGCGGGTTCTACTTCTGGGTCAAGCGGGCGCTGGGTCCGTTTGCCGGCTTCGCCGAGGCTTATCTGACGATTCTCTACACCGCAGTGGACATGGCGATCTATCCGGTTCTGTTCGCCGCGTACCTCTCGTTTCTGGTCCCGGTCGGACCGCTCGGGCAAGTCGCGATCGGAATCGGCGTGGTCTGGCTCTCGGGACTGCTGAATATCGCGGGAGTGCGTCCGGTAGGCGAGGCATCGATCGCGCTGGCGATAATCCTGATCGCTCCGTTCGTCGCGATGGTGATCCTGGGGTTCGGGAAGATCGCACACTTCGCGATGCCGACGGCGCCGCTGTTCGGCGCCGATCCCATGGGTGCGCTCGGGGCGGCGCTGATCGTGGTCATCTGGAATTTCGGCGGATGGGAGAACCTGAGCGTGGTCTCGGCCGAGATCGAGAATCCGCGGCGCAACTATATCCGCGCGATCGCCGTCGCGCTGCCGATTATCGTCGCCGGATACCTGCTGCCGCTGGCGGTTTCCCTGTCCGGCGCGGCCGGCACGGCGAATTGGCACGAAGGATCGTTCGCGCAGCAGGGCGCGCGCATTGGCGGTCCGATCCTGGGCGGCGCGCTCGCGATCGGCGGCAGCGTGATGGCGTTCGCGGTGTTCGAGGCCGCGATGCTTTGGGTCTCGCGGATGCCCTTTGTGCTGGCGCGCGAAGGCTATCTGCCGGCGCCGCTGCGCGATATCTGGAGTACGACCGCGACACCGGTGAAGGCGATCCTCGCCTCCTGCGTGGTGTTTACGCTGCTGATTCCGCTCGGCTTCCTGGCGCTGGTGGTGCTCGACGTATTTTTCTACATGGCGGCGCTGGCGCTCGAAATGGCGGCGCTGGTGCGGCTGCGCACGCTCGCGCCGGATCGCGAAGGGATGTTCACGATCGGCGGCGGCAAGATTGGCCTCTGGCTCGCAGCGGCGCTGCCG
>JBAPSR010000377.1:0-2318 GCA_049281755.1 Binataceae bacterium (SeqCode) | reverse complement strand
GCGGGCGCGGCAACTCAGGTGACCGGGATCCCGTTTCGCATCTCGAGCGGCTCTGGCGCGGTGCGATCGATCGGCCCCGACGTCGGCGAGAGCAACGACTACGTCCTGGGCGAAATTCTGGGCCTCGGCCCCGCCGAGCGCGAGGAGTTGATCAGCTCCGGCGTGGTGTGGGCATAGTCGTAGCGATCTAAAAGCGAAACCTTGGCTATCCCGTTTCGCGCGATGCCTTCTATTGCGCTAGAGTTGACTGCCGTAGTCAGCGACGTGAAAAGGGGGTCCGGTTGCTAGCTAGCGTTATCTCGAGCGCACTTGCGGGCGTCGACGCGTACCCGGTCGAGGTCGAGATCGATATCTCGGGCGGGTTCCCCGCGCTCAAGATGGTCGGGCTGCCGGAGAAGTCGGTGCTCGAAGCGCTGGATCGAATCAAATCGGCGCTGCGCAACTCGGGCTACGACTTTCCCGGCCGTAAGATCACGATCAACCTTGCCCCTGCCGATACCCGCAAGGAAGGCTCCGCGTTCGATCTGCCGCTGGCGATAGCACTGCTCGGCGCGAACGGACAGATTCGCGATCGCGAGCGGATGCGCCGCTACCTGGTGCTGGGCGAGCTTGCGCTCGACGGGCGGGTCAAGGGAATCAAGGGCGCCCTGCCCTCTGCGCTGCTGGCGCGCGCAAAGAAATTCGACGGTGCGATGCTGCCGGCGGAGAACGCGCGCGAGGCGGCCGTGGTCGGCGACGGCACGCCGATTGTCGGCGTAAGCAATGTTCGCGAGGCGATCGAATTCTTCGACGGCACGCGTTCGATCGAACCCGCGCTCGCCAATCTGGACGAACTGTTCGCAAGCGCTGCGAAGTACGAGGTCGATTTCAGCGAGGTCAAAGGCCAGGAGCAGGCCAAGCGCGCGCTCGAAGTCGCGGCTGCAGGCGGACATAACGTGCTGATGATCGGTCCGCCGGGATCGGGCAAGACAATGCTCGCGAAGCGGCTGCCGACCGTGCTGCCCGCGATGAGCTTCGAGGAAGCAATCGAGACCACCAAGGTGCACAGCGTGATGGGCCTGCTCGACGGCCGCGCGCTTATCGCCACGCGTCCGTTCCGCTCGCCGCATCATACAATTTCCGACGCAGGCCTGATCGGTGGCGGCCCGATTCCGCGCCCCGGCGAGGTGAGCCTGGCGCATCGCGGCGTCCTGTTCCTCGACGAGCTGCCCGAGTTCCGCAAGAACGTGCTCGAGGTCCTGCGCCAGCCGCTCGAAGATTCGAAGATCACGATCTCGCGCGTGATGGGCACGCTGACGTTTCCGGCCAGCGTGATGCTGATCGCGGCGATGAACCCTTGCCCGTGCGGTTTCTACACCGACCCGCAGCACGAATGCTCCTGCTCGCCGCTCGAAATCGCGCGCTATCGGTCGCGAATCTCCGGTCCGCTGCTCGATCGAATCGATATCCATATCGAAGTGCCCGCTGTGAAGTACAAAGACCTGACCGACAAGCGCGCCGGCGAAACCTCCAGCGCAATCCGCGAGCGCGTGAACCGTGCCCGCGCGCATCAACTGAGTCGCTTCGCCGGGATGCCGATCTACTGCAACGCGCAGATGGGCGCGCGCGAGCTGCATCAGCATTGCGCGGTCGAGAGCGCGGGCGAAAAGCTGCTTGAGCTCGCGATCAACCGGCTCGGATTGTCGGCGCGCGCCTACACCCGAATCCTGAAGGTCGCGCGCACGATCGCCGACCTCGAAGACGCCCCCGCGATCGCGGCGCACCATGTCAGCGAAGCAATCCAGTACCGCTCGCTCGACCGCGCCCCGCTGTAACGCGCAGGCGTATTGCCTTTCGCCACGTATCGGCGTAACTGATTCTTCAGATAAGCGATTGTAATGGCTGATTACCCGGAACCGGCCCGCGCGCCGCGTTCCAATGGGAGGTCACCGATGGGCAGCAAGGCCAAGATGGCGGTATTCGTCGTATTGGGATCGGCTCTCACTGTCGGAGCCCTGATGATCGCAAGCTACCTCTCCACCGCCGCCGGCTAGTCCTCGACCTGGTCCCCGGTTTGCGGAACCCGGGGACGATGGGATCGCGTCAGGCTCGAAAATGCGGTCTTCGGATCGCGGCGGAGGACTCTGCGCGCCCGTTGCCAGCCGATCTCCCGCTCCAGGAAATCCGCTACCATAAGCCCGCAAGTGGGCGAGTCATCAAAAGAGCTGCGCGCGCCCGACATCGCCGCGATCGCGAGCGCGTACGAGCGCGCGGGTGCGGAGCGATGGGCGCTCGGACGCGAAGAATTTGCCGACGCGATCCGGCGCGCGGTGGACGCC
>JBAPSR010000376.1:0-5545 GCA_049281755.1 Binataceae bacterium (SeqCode) | reverse complement strand
GCGCCACCGCCGTCGCGATCGCGCGCAACGCGGGCCCCGTGGTCGTCCCCTCGGGCGAGGAAGTGCTGGGCGAGGGCGACGTGATCGAGGTGGTTGGCCCGCGCGAGCGAGTGGAAGCCGCCCGCCGCCTCCTGATGGGCGCGGCTGCCGCCGCATGATTCTCCGCTCGCTGGAAATGGGTAATGTACCTGGGATAGTGGAGGATTAGCGTATGAACGCCGAATCCAAACTCCATCCTCAGAACCACGGCTTCAAATGGACGCCGCGCCGCGGACCATGGCGCATCATCACCGATGAGCAGGCGCGTTCCTACGACGAACGCGGCTTCTTCATCCTCGAGCGCGCGATCGATCGCGAGACTCTCGAGCGCGTGACCGCCGCGATCGATCCGTGGGAAGCGAAGCTCGAAGACGCGCTAAGGCGCGCGCCCGGCGGCAAGATATTTATCGCGCAGGCCGACGGAATCACCTTCACCACGCACCTGGTGAAGCAATCGCGCGTGATTCGCGAATTCGCGGCGAGCCAGCTCTTCGCCGATCTCTGCTTCGATCTAATCGGCCCCGACGTACGCCTCTACTGGGACCAGGCGGTGTACAAGAAGCCCGAGTATCCGAAGCCGTTCCCGTGGCATCAGGACAACGGCTACACCTATATCGAGCCGCAAGCATATCTGACGTGCTGGATCGCGCTCACCGACGCGACGATCGACAACGGATGCCCGTGGGTGATCCCCGGCGGCCATCTGCGCGGCACGCTCGAGCATCGGCTCACTGGTCTGGGATTCGTCTGCCGCGAAGATGACGGCCTGGAGGCGACGCCCGCGCCGGTGCGCGCTGGCGATATCGTGGTTTTCACCTCGCTGACCCCGCATCGTACGGGCCCCAACACCACCAAGTCGGTGCGCAAGAGTTATATCCTGCAATACGCCCCCGAAGGCGCGCGCGTGATGCCGTCGGCGACCGCCTGCGACGCGCCCGACCGCCAGTTCCCAATTCTGAAAGCCGGCCACCGCGTGCCGCCACCCGATCTTCCAGAGCGCGCAGCAGCGAGTGTGAGTTAGCGTGATATTGCGCGCAACTTCGCTAGCGGCGTAGATGAAAACTCGCCGCTTAAGTAAGGAGACGCAAGATGGCTGACAACGCAACCGCCGTGCTGGACGCCGTCCGCGAATTAGCGCCAGCAATAGCCGCGCGCAGCGCTGAAATAGAATCCGCGCGCCGGGTTCCGTCCGATCTGATCGCGCAACTGACCGAGGCCGGATGCTTCCGGATGCTGACGCCGGTTAGTCATGGCGGCCTGGAAATCGACCTTCACGCCTCGATGGAAATTATCGAGACGCTCGCGGCGGCGGACGGCGCCGTCGGATGGACCGTGATGATCGGATCCGAGTCGCCGATGCTATTGGCGCTGCTGCCGCGCAATCGCTTCGATGAGATTTATTCTGAGGGCCCCGACGTGATTATTGGCGGCGGCTTCGCGCCGCGCGGACAGGCCGAGCTGGCGCACGATGAATACATGGTCAATGGGCGCTGGGCGTTTGCCAGCGGATGCCAGCATTCGCGATGGCTGGTCGGCAATTGCGTCGTGACCGAAAACGGAAAGCCGAGACCCGGGCTGATGCCAGGATCGAACGAGATCCGTGCGATGCTGTGTCGCGCGGACCAGGCAAAGATCATCGATACCTGGAACGTGAATGGCCTGCGCGGAACCGGCAGTCACGATATCGAGATCAAAGATCTTCGCGTGCCGGCCGAGGACTCGATCGATATTTTCTTCGGGCAACCTTGCGTTGACGGACCGGTGTATAAAGCGCCCGTGGTGAGCTTCGCGCTTCATATCGGCGCGGTCGGCTTGGGAATCGCGCGTCACGCGCTCGCCGATATCATCGCGCTGGTCCAGACCAACAAGAAGCGGCTCTACACCGGATCGGCGATCGCTGATTCTCCGGTGTTTCATTATCGGCTCGCTGAAGCCGAAACGAGTCTGCGCGCCGCGCGCGCTTTGCTGATGGAGGAAGCGCGTGCCGTGTCGCAGGTATGTGCGCGAGGCCACGCACCGCTTCCGCCCGAAACCGCGCGAATAGTAGGAAGCGTAACCTGGGCGGCGAAGATCGCGGCCGCAGTCGTCGATACTTGCTACACCGCCGGCGGCGGCACCGCGCCGTATCTCTCATCACCTCTGCAGCGTCATCTTCGCGACATCCATACGCTGACGCAGCATGCGGCGGTGAATGAATCGATGCTGACGCGGGCGGGAGCGTTCCTGGCCGGCAAGTTTCCCGACTTCGCGATCTGACGCGAGAGCGGTTGCATCGGCAGCCGACGGGTCGTAGCTTTTTCGAGTCCGCAGATTTTTCCGACGAGGGTTGTCATGCAGCTCAAAGATACTGTTGCACTTGTCTCTGGCGGCGGCTCGGGCCTGGGCGAAGCTACCGTGCGCGAGCTCGTTTCCGGCGGCGCGAAGGCCGTTATCCTAGATCTGCCGGTGTCGCCCGGACAGAAGGTCGCCGAGTCTCTCGGTGCGAACGGACTCTTCACCCCAGCCGATGTCGTCTCGGACAAAGAAGTCGCCGACGCCGTCGCAAAAGCGCTCGCCAAGTTCGGCGCGATTCATATCGCGATCAATTGCGCCGGTATCGGCCGTGCGATGCGCACGCTGACCAAGGAAGGACCGCATTCGCTCGACCTGTTCAACAAGGTCATTCAGGTTAACCTCGTCGGCACCTTCAACGTGATCCGGCTCGCTGCCGCCGCGATGGCGAAGAATCAGCCCAATGCCGACGGCGAGCGCGGCGTGATCGTCAACACGGCATCGGTGGCAGCCTACGACGGGCAGATAGGGCAGGCCGCCTACTCGGCGTCCAAAGGCGGCGTGGTCGGGATGACGCTGCCGATCGCGCGCGATCTTTCCTCGCTCGGAATCCGCGTATGCACGATCGCTCCGGGCACGTTCGAGACTCCGATGCTCGCGGGACTGCCGGATGTCGCGCGCAAGGCTCTCGCCGCGCAGATTCCGTTTCCGCAGCGTCTCGGGCAGCCGCGCGAGTACGCGGCGCTCGCGCGCCATATCGTCGAGAACGCGATGCTCAACGGCGAGACGATTCGCCTCGACGGCGCACTGCGGATGGGGCCGCGCTAGCCGGTTTATCATCATGGCAGTCAACTTAAACGGCAGAACCGTCGTAATCCTGGGTGGAAGCTCAGGAATTGGACTGGCTACCGCCAAGGCCGCGCATGCAGAGCGCGCCGTGGTGGTCATCACCGGACGCTCGCGCGAGCGGCTCGACGCCGCGGTGCGCGAAATCGGCGAAGACGCGCGCGGAGTTGTCCTCGATGCGGCCGACGAGGCCGGGACACGCGCGATGTTTGAGAAGATCGACCGCGTCGATCACATCTTCGCCAACGCCGGCGGAGTAACCCCCGATGCCGCGCTCACCGTAGACGTTGCCGCGATGCGGCCCGCACTGGACGTGCGTTTCTGGGGTGCGGTGTACGCCGCCAAATACGGCGGCAAGCGGATGACCGACGGCGGCTCGATCATCTTCATGTCCGGCACCACGGTGGTACGTCCGATTCCCGGCGCCGCGATCGGATCGGCTTCCTGCGCCGCGGTCGAGGGCCTCGCGCGATCTCTCGCGGTGGACTTGGCACCAATCCGCGTCAACGCGATTCGCCCCGGCCTAATTGATACCCCGCTGATCGACTCGTTCATGGGCGAGCGCAAAGATCAGATCGTCGAGAGCTATACCCGCCGCATCCCGGCCCGCCGGATGGGTCGCGCCGAAGAGGTTGCCGACGCCGCTCTATTCCTGATGAAGAACGGATACATCACCGGCACCACGCTAGTAATCGACGGCGGCATCGCTTTGGTGTGAAGGACGCGCGCCGCCGAATTCGATTCCGGCACCGCAAAATATTTTCTGTCGTGAAATAGAAAAGAACGGGATTCCTCGCGCGGCAGCCACGCGCGGGAATGACACAAGTAGGGTGCGGATTTGAATGATCGGCGAGAGACGCCCGTCCGCCTCGGTAGGACCGCCGTCTCGGCGGCCTCTCTTTGCCACGCCGTGACCGCTGCTGGATACCCTCTCCCGCCGGGAGAGGGCGACGCGGCGCGGTGATTGCTTCTTTTGAGCAATCGCCGTGACGCGTGGGTGAGGGTGCTGCTCTGGGTATTTCTCACGACCCGGATGACGCTTCGCGTCGGCCGACGGGCCGTCGGCTACCACTGGCAGAAGCTCAAGGGAAGGAGATGATTAGCTGGTCCAGCGGGAGGGCCGCTGTCACGTCACGCGGCGGCGTTACGGGGGTCAGCGCGAGCGGGGTCCCGTTGGCCTCGGCGTGATCGAAGGCCTCGGTGCCTGGCGTGGCCGCGGTAATCTGGTAGCGATCGATCTCATAGGGAAGTCCGTTGGACGCGAGCGAGCGCGGCGAATCCATCATCTGGAAATGCAGATGCGGTGCGAGCGTGTTGCCGGAGTTGCCGACTAGTCCGAGCACTTGGCCGCGGGTCACCTTGTCGCCGACGGCTACGCGGATGCTTCCGGGCTGCATGTGCGCGTACAACGCGTAGTTACCGCTGCCGAGGTCGAGGATCACGGCGTTGCCGTCGGCCTGATCGGGGGTCATTCCGGGTGGAAAGCTGCCGGGCGGCACGTCGGGCTGATCGTTTATCGCGGTAACGACGGTGCCATCGGCCACCGCCAGCACCTGCTTCCCATAGATCGTATAGCTCTTAACGAGATTCGTGGGGCCGGAGCAGATCCGGTCGTCATCGCTAAGCTGCTCCCAATCGACGGCGTAGCGTTGCGCCACCCAGACCGCGCCGTCGATCGGCAGCGCCGCTCGCGTATGCCGCGTCGCGTCGCAGCAGGAGTCGGCTGAGACAAAATGCTCGCCCTTCAGTGGAGGTCCGATCACGGCGACGCGCCGACGATCGATACGCGTGCCGTCGAGCGTCACGGTCAACTCCTGATGGCCCGGCGGGGCGGCGTCGAAGTGTGCCTTGACCTGATGACTCAACTGGCCCGGAATCGCAGCGTCCTTCGGGAGAACTACATGAATGAAAAGCAGCGCCACGCTGCCTGAAGCCATCTTGCCGCTCGAGACGCGGCGGCCGGCAGGTTGCAAGCGCGCGGCCACGGCGGCCTTATCGAGAGTCGCGATCGGCTGGCCGTCGCCGAGGATCTGCACCTGCTCGACGGCGGCATCGCCGCTCGAGAAATTCGTCAGCCACAGCTCATAGACCAGATGCGTGCGGCCGTCGGAGCCGGCAAACGGGATCGGCGCATGTTGGATCGACAGGAGGATCGGGGTCATCGTCTGCGGCTCCGGCGATTTGGCAGAGGCAGCCGCCGCGCCGTCGACGAATCCGCCGACCAGCAAGGAGAGAAGGATCAGCGGTAGTAGAATTGTGATCGCGCGTGGCACGCGTTCGCTGCAAGAGGGCGGTATCGCCAAGATTTGTTGCTGAGATTTCATGTCTCAAACAATCTGGACGCCAGCAGTCGAGATTACAATCGCGCCGCCGAGCGACTGACTGAATT
>JBAPSR010000375.1:0-1725 GCA_049281755.1 Binataceae bacterium (SeqCode) | reverse complement strand
TTGAGGTCGGCCTGGATTCCGGCGCCACCGCCCGGATCGCTGCCCGCGATCGTGAGCGCGATTCGTCGTCCTGGTCGGGAAGGCATCGGCGATGAATGACTTTGAGTTTTCGAGCGGCTCGGCGGCGTCTTACAAACGATCACAGTATAGCAGATTCGCAAACGGTGTGCGCCGGGCGCGGTGGATTGCTTGACGATCGAGCCCAAGGGTATTTTGCCGGTCAGATCGCATCGCGCGCGACCGCTATGTCGCCAGACGGGCGATCGCTATGGAAAACAAGTCACAAGAGGATTTTCTGCATCTGCCGTTCCAGGAGAAGCTCGAGTTCCTGTACGGATTGCCCGCGCGCACCAAGCGCGATTTGATTCTTTCCGCGCCCGAGGCCGAGCGCCTGGTGCAATCGTTTTCGCCAGAAACGCTTTTCTACACGCTCAAGGAAATCGGCTCCGCCGACGCCGGCGATCTGCTGAGCCTCGCGCTGCCCGAGCAGGTGCAATCGCTCTTCGACCTGGATTGCTGGACCAAGGACCGGCCGAACTTCGCGCGGATGCGCGAATGGATCGAGGCGCTGTCCGAGGCCGGACGCCGCCGCCTGGCCGACGGGTTGATGCAGCTCGACATGGAGATGGTGGCGTTGCTGCTGCGCGGCTACGTGAAAGTGCATCGCCTCGATGATCCCAACGCGGCCGAAGATCCGCCGTTTAACCGCTACGTCCAGTTCGATGAGCACTACCTGATCGAGTTCATCCGCAACGACGCGATCTCGCAGCATATCTCGGATTTTATCGAGGAAGCCTTCGAGCGCGACTACAACTATTTCGCCGGCGTGATGGAAGAAATTTTCTGGGGCGTTCAGGCCGAGCTCGAGGAAGAGGCCTATTCGTTCCGCAGCGCGCGCCTGGCCGATCGGGGCTTTCCGGATTACTTCGAGGCGCAGGACGTGTTCGCGTACATCAACCCGCGCGAGTTCCTTACCATCCGCGAACAGTACGAGAAGCCGACCCGCGCCGATATGCTCGACGAGCGCGACCTGCTTCCACCCGAGATGGCGCCAGCGATTGCTGGGTCCGACGCCTCTTTGTTCAACACCGCGCTGACGGCGGGATTCGCGGCGCACAGCAAGCGGCAAGTGCGCGCGGAAATGGCGATGGTCTCGAACCAGGTGCTGATGGCGCGCGAGGTCGATTTCGGCGATCTGGACGCGGTCCGCGTCGCGGTCGAGATGACGCACAACTATCTCAACCTCGGACTCGAGAACCTGGCCGGCGGCGATCTGGACACCGCGATCGAGCATCTGCGCGACACGCATCTGAAGCTGCTCTTCCGCCTCGGCGTGAGCCTGACGATCGATCTGCGAAAACGCGCGGAAGAAACGCTCGCGCGGCTCGGCTTCGCGGCGGCCAGGACGGTCGAGGTCGCGTTTCTGGACTCTCCGTATCGCGAGGCGCTGACTGGAATCGCGCAGCGCCAGCCGCGCTTCTATGCGGCGCTCGACGGCAAGGGCTCGGTCGAGATGCGCGACTTCCGCACGATGCGCGATCTGCATCTTGGCTATGCGATGCTCGATCAGATCGACGGGGCGCGGCCGTTGTTCCGCGCGCTGCTCGAGGTCGATATCGGAAGTCCGGGTTTCCGGGCGTCAGTCGCTGCGCGCGAGATTCGGCTGAGCCAGATTCTGCTGACTGCGTTTGCACGCGCCGCTCTGGGGGGAGCGCTCACGCCCGA
>JBAPSR010000374.1:0-8613 GCA_049281755.1 Binataceae bacterium (SeqCode) | reverse complement strand
GCGTTAGGACTGGCGTCCGAGCGCGCGTCGGCAAGGACGGTGGATACGGCCTCGCGCGCGCGGGCGGCGGTTAACTGCGCCGCGAGCGCGATACAGATCGCGGTCAAGCGCGCCGGAATCCAGTTGACCAGGTCGTCGAGGCGCGCGGCGGCGCGCCCGAAGTACAGATAGCGCGCGTCGCGGTATCCGATCATCGAGTCGAGTGTGTTGATCGCCTTGTAAGCGATCGCGGCGATCGGGCCGCCCGCGAACAGATACACCAGCGGCGCGATAACGCCGTCGCTCGCGTTCTCGGCCACCGATTCGACGCATGCCTGAGCCATCCCTGCGCGATCCAGAGCGTCCGGGTCGCGCCCCACCAATGCGGGAATCGCGCGCCGTGCCGCCGCGTCATCGCTTGCCGCCAGCGCGTCTTCCACCGCACCGGCGGCTTGATCGAGGCCGCGTAGCGCAAGTGTCGTCCACGCGATCACGACCGCGGCGAGAGCACCTGCTACCGGATGAATCCAATTCGCGAAGGTGACAATAGCCCAAGCCGCGATTACCGAGATTCCAACCACGCCCGCGGTCAGGATCGCTCCGCGCACCAGGTCGCGCCGCGGATCGCCGGTGCGTATGAGGCGCTCGCCGTGTTCGATAAGCATCCCAATCGCGCGCACCGGATGCGGCAGCCATCGCGGATCGCCGAGCAGAAGGTCGAGCGCGAGTGCCGCGGCCAGCAGCGGGATCGAGAGATGGAACGCGTAGCTCACGACCGGCTGCGCGCGAGCGCTCGGGCGCAGCTTTTGAGCGCCGCGCGCGCGATAAGCTCGCCCACAAGAGTATGCTTGCCGCACCACGGATGAGCGCGCGGGCCGGCGGGCGCCGCGATAACGATACAGTCGGTCCCGGTTCCGGTCGCAGGCAGTCCCGAGCGCGTACTGATGATTCCCGCCTGCTGCACCGCGAGCACGCGCGCTTCGGTGACGATCTGGATCGCCTCGGCCAGTGCGGCGGCGCCAAGCGGTTGGTTTATCGCGACGATCAGGTTGATCGTCCCCGGCCTCGTGTCGGCGACCGTCGCGCGATCGCCCGCGCGCAGCGCATTGGAGCATCCCGCGGTGCACCACGCGGCGACCGCGAGCGCTCCGCGCCGAACGCATATGTAAGCGGCGTTCGAGACCTGCGCTCCCGTCATCATGGCTACTGCGGCACCGGCGCCGGGCTCGAGCGCGCGGATCCGCCGGCGCAGAAAGTCGCGCGGAGCCTCAGTGGCGCGGCGATCATCTTTGTCAAGTTGATGGTTGCTGATGAGCCGGGTGCGCGCGTAGCCGCCGCCGAGCGGAGCCCATCCGAGGGTATTGTAGGGCGCGGGAAACCGCACGATCAGAGTGCGCGCCGTGATTCGCCATCGCCACGGAACGGGTCGGTTCAAGCGCGGCTACCGCTCGGCGGGCACTTCGTCGGGCAGGATCTCGCTCCAGATCTTGGGGTTTTCGATCTCCCGCACCAGTCGGTCCGCGCGGTCCGGAGCTCCCGTCCAGGAATCCAGGTGAATCAACTCGCGCGGCGGCAGGCGCTGCGCCCAACCCGCGCTCGCGAGCAGAGGCCGCAGCGGAAAGTCCTTCACGTAGCCCACGCACAGGTAGGCGAGCGGAATCACGCCGGGCGGGATCGCGAAAATTTCTTCCAATGCGTCGTTGCGCAGAATACTGACCCATCCTACGCCCAGGCCCTCGGCGCGCGCGGCCAGCCAGATGTTCTCAACCGCCAGGCAGGCCGAGTAGATCTCGACCTCGCGGATACTGACCTTGCCGAGCACACTCTTGCCGAAACGGCCGGGCGTACAGGTGACGAGCAGATTGATCGGCGCGTCGAGAATTCCTTCGAGCTTGAGCGACAGGAATTTCTCGCGCCGCGCGCCGGTGAACTTGGCGGCGTTCTTGGCGCGCTCGGCTTCGAAGACTTGCTTCACCCGCTCGCGGCGCTTGCGCTCGCGGATCACGATAAAATCCCACGGCTGGGTGAAGCCGACGCTGGCCGCATGATGCGCCGCGATCAGCACGCGGGCCAGAGTCGCGTCGGGAATCGGGCCGGGCAGGAATTCGCGGATGTCGCGGCGATGGAAAATCGCTTCGTATAAACCCCGCTTCAGATCGACCGTGAACTCGTGCGTGCGCGTGTGGCGCGCGCCCGCGCTATCGCCCGGGACGCGGTTCAGCGCGCGTGTAATACTGGCCGAAGATGATCGCGTCGCACGCTTGCGGGTCGCGGCCGGCATCAGGCGCCCGCCGCTTTCTTCGCGGCATTGAGCGCTGATTCGTAGTCGGGATGGTTGGCGACTTCCTTCACGTACTCGACGTACGTGACGTTGTCGTTCTTGTCCACCACGAACACCGCGCGTGCCAGCAGGTGCAGCTCTTTTATCAGCGCGCCGTACTTCTCGCCGAACTCGGCCGACCGGTAATCGCTGAGCATCGCGATCTTGTCCACGCCCGCCGCGCCGCACCATCGCGCCTGCGCGAACGGCAGGTCCATCGAGATGGTCACGATCTGCACATCGCCGGGAAGCTTGGACGCCTCTTCGTTGAAGCGCCGGGTCTCGGCGTCGCACACGGGAGTATCGACCGAGGGCACGGCGCTGATGATCTTGACCTTGCCCTTGAACTGCTCGAGCGATGCGGGCGCGAGGCCCTTGCCGATCGAGGCGAAAGCGGGAGCCTTTTGTCCGACTTTGATTTCGGGGCCGAGTAGGGTCATCGGATTACCGCGCATCGTGACAGCGCCTTTGCGTTCTTCAGCCATGGAAGATGAGTCTCCTTGATTAGAATAAGCCTGATGAAAATTTGTGCGCGGGAATTCTCACGCCGAAATAATGCCGGCGCAGATCCCCGACTTTAGCCGCTTGAGCGCAAGCCGTAAACCTTGCGCCCAAGCCCCGCTATATCACCGCACTACAGCTTGTAGATGGCGATTCCGACCAAGCCTCCGATCACGAGAGCCGCGTTGACCACGAAGGTGAGGCCCGCGCCGGCTGCTCGTTTCTCAGGCGCTTTGATATATCCGACTGCGTAGATGATTCGCGCGGCGATGAAAATCAGCCCCAGCGCGATCGCAACCGGCTTGTTCAAGTAGACGGCGAACAGCCACAACCCCGGAATAAATATGATTAGCGACTCGAGCGTGTTCTGATGCACCCGGAAGTAGCGCTCGAAAGTCGGATCGCCGGTCGTGGCCGGCGCCGGGACGTGATACGTGCCGCGCGCCCGTCCGACCATCAAGCCAAGTAGCAAGTATTCGAGCAACGCAAGTCCCATTACTGCCGCAACGCTGCCACTCATCATGCTCTCCTCCTCCACTCGATCATTCGCGGGCGTTCACCCGCGATCTTTTCGTGCCCCCTGCGTCCACTTTGCGACTCGATTAGCCTCGGCGCGATCTGCGTCCTCGCGTGGCGGCCGCTCGGGCATCCATCCCTTGGTGTAATCGATTACCTCCCACGCGCGATCGTTCGGATCCCATACGTAAGGCAGCTCGACGATCGTGCCGGGCTGGTCGATCGTCTCGAACGCGCGCATCGCATCGCCGACGATCCGGCGTTGCAATTCGGGATCGCCCGGCTTGCCGGTCTGATGCCCCAGCGGGAAATTCAGGAACACCGCGCGCGGCGGCTTTACCGACTGCGTGATATCGAGCGCAGAGGTCATGGAGAGAGTCGGGATTCCACTTTCCTCGACCGCGCGGGCAATCAGTCCAACGGACTGATGGCATACGGGTCATGCGGGCACCAGGAAGAAGGCGTCAGCGTGCGCGCGGCGGAGTTCATCGACGATTTGCGGCGCCAGCTCTTCGCGCACTTTGCGCGCCGAATAGATTCCGCCCATGAAGCTCAAAGCGGGATCGCACAGCGCGCCGATAACGCCCTCGCGCTCGAGCGCGCGCATCGGTTCTAACGGAAAGACGCAGTTGGGATCTTTCTCGGCGTCGGCGGTCTTGTAGCCGAAATGCCATACGCTCAGATCTTCGCGGCGCGCGTCCTTAGGGATTCGCCGATACGACGCGTCCTCGCGATGGAAGCGCGGCTGATCGCGGTACATGATTCCGCCCGAGCTGATTAGTGCGACGCGCGACGCGCGAAGTGGCTTGCGCAAGGGAGTCCAAGGGATCGAAGCGGAGTCGTTTTCAACCCACCGGTAGGGTGTGAACTCGTCATAGAGCTCGCGTGTGCGGGGAATATATTCAACCGGCATCCGCGTTACCTCTCCAGAACATCTCGGCTCTGCGCCTGAGCCGCCTCGGCATTCTTACCATATATCACGCGCATCGGTGGCGAACAGGTACGGCGCAGTCGTGTGGCTGCAAGCGAGCTAATTCAAAAGTGACCTCTCGAGGCCGTTAGGATTCTGTGTCAGAGCAGCCCCCCATCTTTGCCATATCCCATATGACACGCGCATCGGCAGTGCGCATCGACGGCGCGACGGACCGCGATCAAGGCCATATACAGAAAGTAGCATCATAAACTGTTTCGTTTTGTACGGTGAGAAGCCTGTTCAGACGAATTACTGCGCATCTGATTAAAACATCAAATTTATTCTAAAATGTGCTAAAACATGCTGCGACATGAATTGCAACTATATCAGTTGACTTAGCGACACGATCTTTCCAAAACTGAATCCTGCGCGGAAATCCATCAAGCGGCCGGTTTTCCGCGACGCGCTGCCGCCATCAGTAGTTCGGGGGCCGCTTATCAAAAGGGAGGGGTAAGAATGCGTAGATCTTTCAGGTCTGCCGCGCGCTGGATATTCGGCGCTGCCGCAGCGTTGCTGTTCGCGATTGTCGCTGGCGCGAGCAATGTCCAGGCTCAGACGACGAGCCTGTGCATCAATCGGGCGGGACGAATCAAAGGCATCGATACCAGTTGCAACCCGAATCAGGACTCACTGACCTGGCTGACCAACGGCCTTCCAGGTACTAGCGGTACGACGGTGGGACCGCAAGGCCCTCCGGGAGTGGCCGGCCTTCAGGGTCCGCAGGGTGCGCAGGGCGCCCAAGGACCGGCTGGTGTTGCGGGAGTTACCGGACCGACGGGCGCTATCGGCGCCACTGGCCCGACCGGGGCTCAGGGTGCGGTTGGTCCGACGGGACCTGCAGGACCTGTAGGCGCGACTGGAGCGGCGGGACTTACCGGTCCGGCCGGCGCGTTGGGTCCGATTGGTCCGACCGGTCCAATTGGTTTAACCGGTCCGCAGGGGCCGCAGGGCGCGCAAGGTTTGCCGGGCCTGACGGGGCTCGCGGGACCGCAGGGCATAGTTGGCCTGACGGGGCCCACTGGACCGACGGGATCCAACGGAGTTGAGACCACGCAGCTCGTCGGCGGAAACTTTGGCCAGGAGGTTGCCTCCGCCGCAGGCGGAACGCAGCTCGATCCGGGTACGACGATTTTTCTTGGCCCGAACGACGGCGCGGATCCTAATATCGCGAACGTCGCTGTGCCGCTTCCCGCAGGTACGGTCAAGTTTCTCATCGTACAGGTGGACTTTGCGCCGGGCGTCGCTTTGCAGACCGACACGTTCAACGTGTGCATCTCGGGTGACTGCGATACCGGGGTAACCTGCACCGTCACCGGCATCGGGCAGACCCAATGCTCTGACATCGTTGACACCGCCGCGTTGACCGACGGTCAGACGCTGTCGCTGGAAGCTACGGCTTCGGCGACGTCGCACTTCACCAACGTGACCTGGTCGCTCGAGTATCAACATTAAAGAGGGCGAGGCTCGCTTCGAGGAGGACAGACTTATGACGGCAACGCCCATTATCGATTGGCTCAAGGAGGGGACGCGCATGCCCAGGTTTTTGAAATACGCGTGGCGAACGCTGGCAACGGCGAGCGGGGCCGCGATGCTAATGATTGCGATGCCGGCGGCGGGCAACGCTCAGATCTCGCAAACGCCGATTACCATCTGCATCACTGCCAGGGGATTCATCGGAGGGATCGACGTACCCTGCCGCTCGAACGAACTCGGCCTCTCATGGAATCGGCCCGGAACTGCGGGCGGAACGGGCGCCGCTGGGCCTCAGGGTCCGCAAGGCGTTACCGGAGCGCCGGGTGTCGTTGGTGCTCAAGGAGCAGTCGGTCCGGCAGGAGCCACAGGCGCTGCGGGACCAGCAGGTTTGACGGGACTGCCTGGCGCGACAGGCCCGGTAGGTCCGGTAGGCGCCACCGGTGCGCAAGGCCCGACCGGGTTGGCAGGACCAACCGGAGTGGCGGGAGTGGTTGGTAATCAGGGACCAGTGGGGGCAATAGGTCCGACAGGACCGGCCGGAATTGTCGGTCCTACCGGACCGATAGGTTTGCAAGGACCGGTCGGCGATCCAGGGCCGCAAGGCGCTACCGGACCTGCCGGAATTGCGGGCATCCAGGGAGTTGCGGGCGACAATACCTCCATCTTGGCCGGAGGAAACCTCGGTCAGACGATCGGAGCCGCCCGTGCGATTCAGTTCTCCGCGAACCGCAATGTTACCCCGCTCTTCCTTGGACCGGGCGACGGCGCGAGCTTTACCTCTCAGAACTCGGTCTCGGTTCCCGTGCAGGCGGGAACGCTGAGCAATCTGAACGTGACGCTCGATCACGCGCCGGGCAGTCTGGCAAATCCTACCTTCGGATACGTCGTCACCGTGTGTGACAACTCGGTTTGTGGCGGTCCGACGTGCGAGATCGCCGGTATATCTACCGCCTGTATCGCTCCCGGAACGCAGGGCTATACGACCGGTGACTCGATGACTCTGAAGGTGACGTCGGTGACGGGTTCTGAGACGACCGCAAATGCGACTTGGTCGGCAAACTACCTGATCACGGCTCCATGAGCGGCCATCAACCATGAAGCCGTATTGTCAGAAGCGATCAACGCAAAGATACAGGGAGGGCATCACTATGCCTGGATCAATCAATCGAACGCGCGGCTGGATACTCGGTGCATCCGCCGCGGCGCTGATATTTTTCGCAATACCCACGGCAGGTCATGCGCAGGAGATCAGCATCTGCGTAAAAAACGGACTCATCAAATCGGTCAATGGAAACTGCTCATCCAAGCAAACTGAAGTGAGCTGGTCGCAAATCGGAGCATCCGGGTCCTCAGGTCCGCAGGGTGCGACAGGGGTGCCGGGTCCTGCCGGTCAGCAAGGACCTCCTGGACTAACCGGCTTGACGGGTCCGGCCGGAGCAACGGGAGCAACGGGTCCCGCTGGGCCGCAAGGACCGACGGGTGTGGCCGGCGCTACCGGCCCGCAAGGTGCGACTGGTTCGGTAGGTCCGCTTGGACCCCAGGGTCCAGCGGGTGCGATCGGTCCTCAGGGACCGACCGGGCCGACCGGTCTGGACGGCGCGATTGGACTTCAGGGCATCCCGGGCATCACGGGTCTACAGGGACCGACAGGTCTGCCGGGACCCGCGGGTCCAACAGGCGTGACAGGAGCGCAGGGACCGCAGGGTCCGCAGGGTGCGCCAGCGGTGAATTCCATAATTCTCTCGGGTGGAACCGGTGGCGGCGCACTCGCCACCGAGTTTGGAACGGGACTATCCGTCGGACCGGGTATCGTGGTTGGTGTCGGGAACGCGTCCGATATCGCAGCCAACGACGCCGAGCTGACTCCGCTTCCGTCGGACGGCACGCTTGGCGATTTTCGCGTGCAGTTGGCGGTAAATCCGGTTGGAGCTCCTGGCGCCGGCTACGCTTTTACCGTGTTTACCTGCACCGCGGCCCTGATTTGTACTGCAACTCCAATTACCTGTAGCGTCATCGGTCCTGCGACAACCTGCAACGATCTGGTTGATACTCAGGTTTATGCGGCCCAGGACCGGATCTATGTGACTGGTACTGATCTCACTGGCTCCGAAAGTGCTCTGCCTGGAATGACCTGGTCGGCGACTTACATCAATGGCGCCACACCATAAAATCGCCTGAGCTTCAGGATCTGATCTGAAAGCCCTCGCGCGAGCATTCGCGCGGGGGTTTTCTTTTCGGCGGCGCAACCGATCTGGCGGCCTGTAAGGCGGTGTCAGGCATGCGTTCAGCGCGCGGACAGACCGCCGTCCACAATCAGCTCGGTAGCGGTGATATAAGACGCATCGTCAGAGAGCAGGAACACGATCGCCTTCGCGATCTCCCACGGCGTGCCCTGACGGCGCATCGGGATTCGCGGCGCGACCGCGGCTTCGCGGTCGCCGATCGCGCGGCGGACCATCGTCGAGTTGATCAGCCCCGGGAGGATCGTGTTGACACGAATCTTGTCACGCGCCAGCGTCATCGCGGCCGATCGCGACAGCCCCAGAAGCGCAGCTTTGGTGGCTTCGTATGGGATGAGCGAATTGCTGCGCAGCGCCGCCATCGAGGAGACGTTTACGATCGCGCCGCCGCCGGCCTTGGCGATCTCAGGCGCGGCGTAGCGCATGGTCAGGAAATGGCTGCGCAGGTTTACGGCGTACATCTTGTCGAAAGCCTCGGTCGAGGTCTTGAGCAGATTTCCGCCGATTCCGATCCCGACATTGTTGACCAGCAGATGCAGTGCGCCGAATTCGCGCACTGCCGCTGCGACCGCCGCCCGGCAATCTTCTTCGCGGCTGGCGTCGCACGCGAC
>JBAPSR010000373.1:0-2597 GCA_049281755.1 Binataceae bacterium (SeqCode) | reverse complement strand
CTCTTGTAGAGCGTCATTTCCGATGCCATTCCGACCTAACCTCTACCACCGTAACTATTTCGTGTTTTCAGTTGAAGTTGCTTCACGCAGAGCGGCGCGAGCGAGAAGGCGCGTCGAGTCCAGGATTGGCAACGGAGACTCTGCGGCGCTGATAAGCAACGGAATCTCGGTGCAGGCCAACGCGACGGCGTCGCATCCGTTGTCCCCAAGCTCGCGGATTACATTTTGAAAATACGCGCGAGACTCCGGCAGGAAACGCGCGTACACCAACTCATCGTAAATGATCTGATTGATGCGCGTGCGCTGTTCGAGGCTCGGAACGCGGCACTCGATGCCCGCCGGCGCCAGCTTGGACCGATACACCGGACCTTCCATCAGGAACCGCGTTCCGAGAATCGCGAGCCGCTTGAAGCCGCGCCGCCCGGCCTGGTCGGAGACTTCTTCGGCAATGTGGATCCACGGCGCGGGTGAACGCTCGCGGACAAGATCGAGCCCCTGGTGAACCGTGTTGTCGGGACAAATCAGCAACTCTGCGCCGGCGCGGACGAGCCGCGCCGCTGACTCGAGCATCATCTCACCGACCGCATCCCAGCGGTCATCGTCGATGAGCCGCTGATAGCTACCAAGAGAAAAGCAGTGCAGGCTAATCTCCGGATGCTCATGCGGCCCAAGAATCGCTGCGCCTTCGAGACAGATCGTGCGGTAACAAAGCGCCGCGCCCTCTGCGCTGACCGCGACAATACCGATGTGCTTCATAGATCTGTCCGTTCCAATACTAGACTACTCGTACTACTGCGATTGATCACGAGACCGGCGGATAGCATCCGGCGGTCCGCGTCGATTAGCGAAGAGGAGACGGGAACATGAACTCGTTCTCGGCTGTTATGCTGACGGTTGGACGATGCCGGATTCTCCGAACCCGCCGGGACTACCTGGGCAGGCGCCGTGCTTCGCTAGCGCACACGGCGCGAGTGGCTGTGACCGCCATGATCTTAGCGATTGCGGTCGCGCTCACATCCGCGAGGGCACTGGCACAGCAGCCAGTGGCAACTCCCACACCAGGGCCACGAAACCCGAACTGGTGCTCGGACGTGCCTGCGTCGCCGCCGCCGCCAACGTACGACGCTCGAAATTACCCTGGCGCTTGGACCGCCGAAAGAACGCGTTGCATGAACTCGATCGGGCGAGACATAACTTGCTCGGACATCTGCAATGGCGCAAGAGAACTCTGGCAGCGCGCGAAAACGGGAGGTCTCAATCAACCACTTACTTTCCCGCCTTCGACGGACAAGCCTCAGGGCCCGTTTCTCGAACCAGACGGCGGGAAAATATATATACTTCCTCTGCCGCCGACACCGGCGGCCTCCACGACACCCGTCGACCCTGAGAGTTCGGCAAAATCGGCCTGGGGATATTCGAAAGGAGGCGACGACGAGCCTGAAATCAAATGCATCGGGCCTCACGAAGGTCGCGATTCGGAGGCGAGCATCCGGCGGCCGAAGAGGAGGCGCTGGATGCCGGTTGCGATTTCGAGCGCGGTCATCGCGTAGCACAGGATCGGGCCGGCCGGGCGGAGAAATCCGATCGACTCGACGCTGGCGAGGATCACGAAGAACGCGAGCGCCTCGGTGCGCTCGAGGATTCCCGGCGGATAGTCGATCAGCTTGGGGCCGTGGCGCTCGAGCGCCGCGCCGACCGCGAGGAACACCGTGATATTCACGTACCAGCTTCCGACCAACGCCAGCGCCGCGAAATAAAGCTCGGCGTGCCCCCACGCGATTCCGATTATCACCGCGGTTTCGACTACGCGGTCCGAGACCAGATCGAAAACTCCGCCGAGTGCGCTCGGCGCGGCGCACTCGCGCGCGATGGTGCCGTCGATCGCGTCGAACGCGGCGCTCAGCGCGAGCATCGCGATCCCCCATCCTGCGGAGCCTTTCCCGAACGCGATTCCCGCCGCGATTCCAGTGATCGCCGCAAGCGCGGTGGCGAGATTGGCGCTGACGCCGACGCGAAACATCGCGCGTGCGAGCAGCGATTGTATTTTCCGGATATCCGGACTCTCGCCAAGGATCGTGTCGAGCATCGCGATACGCTCAATTGACCGCGAGGGTTTCGAGCTGCTCGAGCGTCAACCCGCGCGTCTCCGGTGCGAAGCGCCAGACCAGCACCGCGCCGATCACCGGGCCGATCGAGACGATCGCAACCGCGTTACCGAGTCCGCCGACCGAATTCGCCAGCGCGCCAATCGTAAACGGCGTCAGCAGACTGGCGATTTGTCCGAAGAGCTGCACGGTCATACTGTAAGAAGTTGCGCGGATTTCGGTCGGGAACAGCTCCGCCGAATAAGTCGCGGTCGCGGTGCGCGCGCATTGGAAAGCGAACACGGTGACCACCAGCGCCGTCAGCATCGCGCTGTGGCTCTCGGTCTGAAACAGCGCAAGGATCGCGAATGCGCCGACGACGTAGCTGACGCCGGCCGTGGGCTTGCGCCCGACCCGATCCAGCGCCCATCCCGCGACGATATTCCCGAGCGCGCCGATCACGTACGCGAGCACGACGGCGTGCCCGATCTGCGGCGAGGTCCAGTGATGGTC
>JBAPSR010000372.1:0-6461 GCA_049281755.1 Binataceae bacterium (SeqCode) | reverse complement strand
GACGCGGTCGCCGCGCGCTTCGGCGAAGACGCGATCACGCGCGGCTTCGCGCACGCAGAGCGCGCCGCGCCAACGCGCCGGATCAAGTAATCAACCCGCGTTGAACGCCTCGCGACGCTTGACTTAGTGCCGCCCAAGCCGTTTTATCGGCCAATGCGAATCTTGAAAGTCGTATGCGCGATCGCGTTTCTGATCCTGCTGGTCGAGGCGTGGAGATTTGCGTCGATGCAGGCGGGCGGCCCGCCGCACATGGACCTCGAGCTGACCGGAGGAATTCCGGCCACGCTTTATCTGCCCGGCTCCGGAAATCCATTTTTCGCGCTCCAGCCGCTGCCGCCCGACAAACGCCGCCCCGCGGTGTTGCTGGTCCATGGATTTTCCTCGGACCGCGCGTTGATGAGCGTGCTGGCGCGCCGGATCGCGCGAAACGGATACGCGTGTCTGACGATCGATTTGCCCGGACACGGCCATAACCGCAATCCGTTCGCGCGCAATTTCGGCTCGGAGACCCTGCGCCAGGACCTGACCACGGCGGTGAATTTTCTGCGCACTTCGAGCTACGTCGATGGTTCGCGGATCGTCGTGATCGGTCATTCAATGGGCGCGAACGCCGCGCTCGACTACGCGGCGCACGACCCGAATATCAAAGGTTCAGTGATGATCTCGGGTGGCTTTCGCCTCGACGGTCCCGATCATCCGCGCAACACACTGTTCATCTTCGCGCAAAACGATCCCGAGTTCATTCAAGACGCCTCCAAGCAGATCGCTGGGATTCTGGCCGGAAACGGATCGATCGAGCTGGGAAAGGTCTACGGCGACGTCGCCAGCGGCACCGCGCTCGAAGCGGTGCGGGTTCCTCACACCAATCATATTACGATTACGCGCTCGACCGTCGCCGCCGCCGCAATTCTCGGTTGGCTCGACAGCATCTTCGGCACCCAGCGCACCGCGCCCTATCGCCTCGAATCTGCACGCCTGAGCGCCGCCGCAGTCGGGATGCTCGCGTTTCTGATCGTGCTGATTGGGATCGGCCAAATCGCCGGGGCGATCGCGCCCGAGATGCTTCGCCGCCCCTCCGGTTCGATCATGTGGCTCGGTTTGCCCGCGATCGCGATCGCACTGCTGATCGTGATGCCGTTTATGGCGGTCGGAGAGCCGGCGTATTTCGTTTCCCTGATCGCCGGCGACGATCTGTTCGCGTGGCTGGGAATTGCCGGTGGCGTGCTGCTCGCGCTGATGGCCGCGCGCTCGATGATCGATTGGCTGGGCGTCGTCGCGGGCGCAAGACGCACGGCGCTGGCCGCGATTCTGGCTTTCGGCGCGATCTATGTGCTGCAAATGCCGTTTGGCGAGGTGGTTCACACCCTCGCGCCGACGCCGGAGCGTCTGCTCGCAACTATAGCCGGCACCGCGATCGTGCTGCCGTTCTTCTTTTCGTTCGAATGGCTGCTGCGCCGCGGAGGACTGGTCGAATCGACTATCGCGTGCGTGATCGGCCGCGCGGTTATCATCGTGATGCTGATCATCGGAGTCTCGTTGCGGATTCTTCCGGGCGTACTGATGCTGACCTTGTCGATTATGGTTTTCCAGTTTATCGCGTTCGAGATTTTCGCGGTCTCGACCTATTCGCGCTCGAACAATCTGCTCGTGATCGCGCTGGTCGAGTCGGCGTGGTTCGCCTGGATTGCGGCAATCGCGATGCCGATCACGTTTATGTTTTAGGAATCGAGCCGCCGCGCCAGGTCACATCGTGTCGTTGCAGGTGCGCAAAAATCCGCAGCGCAGGCACCAGTACTTGCAATGCCCCATCGGCTTCATCGCGGCGCCGCATGCGTCGCACGCCACTGCGCCCGGCTCGAGCGCGCAACTTTCCGCGGCGCCGATCGCCGGTTGAAGTTCGTCTTTGCGCTCGCCGGCTTTCATCACCCCACCTTCCCCCCCGATCGGCAATTCGATCTTAACAATATTCGAGTGCATCGGCGATGCGGTCCGCGAAAAAATCATGCGGCCGATCGTTTCAGCGCCGCTTTCAGCAGAAAGAGGCTCAGGTTCAGGCTGCCGAACGAAAGCAGCAGCCCCAGCGCAAACATCGCAACGACTGCGAGTACGGCAACCCTCAAGTCCGGGCCTCTAACGTGCGGACTCGGCTGGAACATCGCAACGAAATCAGCGTGAAAAAGAAGCCCCAGGGCCCAGCCGGCGTTTGCGATCTCCGATGAAGCAAGCAGCGACCAGAAGCTCGGCCCGACTCCCACGCTGATTTTGGCGAACGTGGACAAAAACGTGACTGCCAGGAATTCCGAGGCGGCGCCGACCGCGCCGGCAATTCCAAGGCCAATCGCGATTTCTTCCCAAGGCTTCCCGAACCATTGCCGCTCCGCGGATAAACCGCCGAGGTATCCGCTGATCGCGAAGGTGGTCAGGATTGGCCACAGAAACAGCGCGGCCAGCGACAATACCGCCGAGATTTTCACCCACTCAGTTGGCGAACCCGCCGTCGCCGGGATCAGAAGATAGACCTGGAGGATCGACGCCGAGATCAAGAAGATTCCGACAACGATGCCGGCTGATAGTCCGAACCTTTTCGCCTTGAGCGGATTGGTTCGCAACCCGCGCATCCACGCGAACGTAATCACGCCCGGACCGATGACCATACTGGCCAGCTCCCAGATCATGGCCCATCCCTTTGCGCTCAGGCTTTCGCCGAGAAGGTGATGCAACAAGCCGTGGAAGAGACTCGTGACCGCGATGATGGCGAATGCTGAGACGCGAATCAGAAGGCCCGTGCCCTTGCGGTGCGAATCTCCCGCATCCGTGATCTGCATCCGCTCGAGCAGCGGTTCGATCACCGCCAGCATCCCGATCGAGGTAAGTGCGATCACCGCGAGTTGCCGAAGCTGATGGTGCAGATCAAGCGTGGCGAATTCCTGGATTGCCTCGTACAACAAAAATACGAAACAGGAGGAAAGCCCCGCGGATATCGAGAGCCTGAGTTGCGCCTTGAGCTCGGTGTTTACCATCAGTGTCCGCCGCTCTCGGCGCGAACCCCGATTGCTAGCACGCTTGCGCAGGCGAATCACGGAACGTGGCTTTGCCCGAGTGGCCGGATCGAGGATAATAGTAAGTTCGCGACGGCTTGGAGGGTCGCTTCGATGGCGCCGCAGACGCTTTTTGAAAAGATCTGGAACGCTCACGTGGTGGTCGATGAGCCGGGAAAACCCGCGCTGCTGTTTGTCGACTTGCACCTCATCCACGAAGTCACTTCGCCGCAGGCTTTCGAGGCGCTGCGGGTCTCGGGCCGCGGCGTGCGCGACAAACGCCGCACGTTTGCGACGCTCGACCATAACGTGCCGACCATCGATCAAATGAAGCCGATCGCCGATCCCGACTCGCGCGCGCAAGTCGAAATGATGCGCAAGAACGCGCGCGACTTCGACGTCACGCTGTTCGACCTCGGCTCGAACGACCAGGGAATCGTCCACATTATCGGTCCCGACTTAGGCCTCACCCAGCCCGGCATGACCATCGTCTGCGGCGACAGCCACACTTCGACTCACGGCGCGTTCGGCGCACTCGCATTTGGAATCGGAACCAGCGAAGTCGAGCACGTGCTCGCAACCCAGTGCATCTGGCAGGTAAAGCCCCAAACGCTCGAAATCCGGCTCGACGGAATTGCCGGTCCGGGCGTGACCGCGAAGGATTTGATTCTCGGCGTCATCGGACGTATCGGAACCGACGGCGCGACCGGATGCGCGGTCGAGTATCGCGGCGCGGCGATCGAGGCGCTCTCGATGGAAGAGCGGATGACAGTGTGCAACATGTCGATCGAAGCGGGCGCGCGCGCCGGGATGATCGCGGCCGACCAGAAGACCGTCGATTACATGCGCGGCCGGAAGTATCTGCCGTCGGGCGCCGAGTTCGACGCGATGGCGAAGAAGTGGCTTGCGCTTCGCACCGACGACGGCGCGAAATTCGATCGCTCGATCGTGTTCAACGCCGCCGAGTTCGCTCCGCAAGTCACTTGGGGCACCAATCCCGGGATGGTCGCCGATGTGACCGGCAAGGTTCCCGATCCGCGCAAGGCTTCCAACCCCGGCGATCGCGACACGCTCGAACGCGCGCTCGATTACATGGGATTGCGGCCCAACACCCCGATCGAGGAAATCGCGATCGACCGCGTGTTTATCGGCTCGTGCACCAACTCGCGCCTGAGCGATCTGCGCGCCGCCGCCGCAATCGTAAAGGGCAAGCACGTATCCAGGACGGTGCAGGCGATGGTCGTGCCCGGATCGGCGAAGATAAAAATCGAGGCGGAGAAAGAAGGCCTCGACCGTATCTTCCGCGAGGCCGGTTTCGACTGGCGCGAAGCGGGATGCTCGATGTGCCTGGGCATGAACCCCGACATCCTGAAGCCGGGCGAGCGATGCGCCAGCACCAGCAACCGCAACTTCGAGGGGCGCCAGGGCAAGGGCGGACGCACGCATCTGGTGAGTCCGCAGATGGCGGCCGCGGCGGCAATCGCGGGCCACTTCGTCGATATCCGCGATTGGGACAACTCCTGACCGGAGCGCAACAGATATGCAGGCATTCAAAAATTTCACCGGATTGGTCGCGCCGCTCGATCGCTCGAACGTCGATACCGATCAGATCATCCCCAAGCAGTTCCTTAAAGCGGTCGTCCGAAGCGGGCTCAAGAAGGGCCTGTTCTTCGATTGGCGCCGACGTGCTGACGGCTCGCCCGATCCGGATTTCGTGCTCAACAAGCCGCGCTATGAAGGCGCGTCGATCCTGGTGGCGCGCGCCAACTTCGGCAACGGATCATCGCGCGAGCATGCGGTGTGGGCGCTGGCCGACGCGGGTTTCCGCGCCGTGATCGGATCGTCGTACGCCGATATTTTCCACAACAACTCGTTCAAAAACGGGCTGCTTCCGGTGACGCTCAAGCCCGAAGAGATCGAAGAGATTTTTCGCGCATCCGCGAAGTATGAGGGGTATCATCTGAGTATCGATCTCGAGACGCAGACGGTCAGCGACGATTTCGGATGGACCGCGCATTTCGCGATCGACCCGTTCGTCAAGAAATGCCTGCTCGAGGGACTGGACGATATCGCGCTCACGTTCGCGCACGAAAAAGCGATCGCCGCATATGAAGCCGCGCATCCCGTCCCCTATCGGCAGCCGTAACCGTCCGCGCAGACTGCCGCAAGCGCGATGAACGCAAAGGGGTAGGCCTGCTATGAAAATACGCGCACTGATTTTCCGGACGTCAAAATTCATGCTGATCGCCGCGGCGGCGACCGCGCTCTCCTCGTGCTGGTACTACTCGCGCCCGACCGATGGCGCGTCAGGCGAGAACTGCCAGAAGACCAGCTACGGGCTTGCGATGATCGATACCTCGAACGAGAACTGCGCCCCTTCGACCCCGCCGCCGGGAGCAGCAGTGCCCCCGCCCGCCCCCGCCCCGCAGTGATTCGGGGCCGTGGCAATGAGTGCCAAACATCATGCGGCGCGAATCCTCGCGCGCAGCCGCTTAACAAATGAGAACCGGATCACCATTCCCGTTGGGGTGCGACGAACGCTGAATCTGAAACCTGGTGATGCGGTGATATTCGAGGAGTCGGCACCCGGAACAATTCGGATTCGGAAGGCTGAACCGTTCGATCGAGAATTTGTATCCGCGCTTGCGGACACTTTGTCCGAGTGGAACACGGACGCGGACGACCGCGCTTATCGGGACCTGTAAAGAAAGGTTTTCATAACCTCCTGATAGAGATGGTACTGAGCCCTCATTCGTCATTTCGACCGCAGGGAGAAATCCCTAGCGAAGGGCCACTGCATGTCGCGTTGACGCGGAGCATGGACGCCTCGGGATTTTTCGCCCAAGGGTCGAAATGACGATTGGCAGGGCAGCTAGCTTGGTCCGCAGACCTGCAAGCAACAAAAACGATCAGTGTCACTCGACGCAAAACACACATTCACCGTGGAACCTCTGCACGCCGGGATGCGGCTCGATGTTTTCATTTCGGCGCACCTTGCGCCCGAGTACTCGCGCTCGCAGGTTGCGCGGATGATCAAGGCCAGCCTCGTCACGGTCAACGGCGCCGCGGCGCGGGCCGCGTCCGCGGTGCGCGCCGGAGACGTGATCGCGGTTGCGCCGCCGCTCGCGCCCGAGCCTCATCAATCGACCGGCGACGCTCCCGCTATCGAGGTGCTGTTCGCCGACGCGGAAATAATCGTCGTCAACAAACCCGCCGGCATGACGGTGCATCCCGCGCCGGGGCATCCCGATGCGACGCTCGTCGATGCGCTCCTGGCGCGCTTTCCGGAGCTGGCCGCGATGGCCGAGCCGGACGGCGTGTTGCGTCCGGGAATTGTGCATCGGCTCGATAAGGAAACCTCGGGCGTGATGATCATCGCGCGCACTCCGTTTGCGCGCACCGCGCTTTCGCGCGAGTTCAAGG
>JBAPSR010000371.1:0-2002 GCA_049281755.1 Binataceae bacterium (SeqCode) | reverse complement strand
TGTGATCATGGGGGTGGCACGAGATCAATTTGACGCGACCGCGCGTGTCGACCAATTCAGCGTCGTGATAGATCAGCACCGTCTGCGGGTCCGCCTCGATTCGCGGAATGACATGGGCGAGCTTCTCAGGCATCCATTCGTCGTCCGCATGCAGGAAGGCAAGATATCGGCCGTGCGAAGCTTTCACTCCTGCATTGGTCGCACTCGATACGCCACACGGACCCGGATGGCTGGCGATCTGAATACGGCCGCCGAACCTCTCAAGAATCTGCGCGGTCCCGTCGGTCGAATCGTCGTCAACCACGAGTATCTCGAACTGACCAGCGTAGGTTTGCGCGAGCGCACTCTCGATCGCCCGCACAAGCGTGCGTTCGCCGTTACGGACCGGGATGATCACCGAGACGATTGGATTCACTGCACGGCACCCGGCCCGTCATGCGACGGCGATCCATCTGAAAGACCGAGCGACGTCAGCAGGTGCAAATCGCGACAAGCCGAGCCGGATGCGGCTAACGCGAGCTTGCGGAATCTCGCAACAAGGTTCAATTTCTGGGGTCGACTACACACAACACTGCCTTCAAACCACTCCGCCAGAGCGAACTGTCGCGGGTTCGGCCAAACCCCAAATCGACCGCAGCAGCATCGCTCGGTCCTCACCGTCAAGCAGACCGTGCCACGCCGCCACCCCAAGGATCACGAGCTCGGCGCAAACGAGTCCGATGCGAATTTCCAGCGGCGATGGTATCGCGACGACCGCCAATCCGACTCCTGCAGCCAGCGCGAACCATCCGAGGCGCCGGCCGCCGCGTGCGACGTCGGGAAGGACTGTCCGCGCAACGATCCAAGTAGCGATGGTTGCCGCGGCGGCGCGGACCGCGCACGCAATTGCGGCACCCAGGGCTCCGTGGAGATAAACCATCACGAACATGAAAACAAAATAAATCGGCTGCTCGACAGCCTGGATCTTCGCGCTCAGGTCAGGACGATGAGCCGCCCACAGCAGGGACCCGGGCATCCGTCCGAGCGACTCGAGCAGCGCGGCCACCACGAGCAATTGAACCAGCACTGCAGTATGCGTCGCGAATCCGGGACCGATCCACACACTTAAAAGTTCCCGCGCGAAGGCAACCGTAACCAGAGCGATCGGAAACATGATCACGAACAAGGTCTTGGTTCCACGCTCGAACAGAATTCGGCTCTGCCGCCGATCCTGGGCCAAGCTGTACGTCAGGGCCGGAAACATCACACGCGTGACGATACCGGGAAGAATGCGGAGTTTGTGCAGGATGCGCGCGGGTACCACGTAGTAGGTGAGCGCGGTCATCGAAGCCATCGAGGCCAGGACGAAACGATCGAGGCTCCCGCCCAGCATTCCGATAATATTCGAGCCCGCCGCCCATGCGCCGAAGCCGATCAATTCGGGAATCATCGCGGCCCGTATCCGCATCCGCGACACCATTCGCGGCACCGCGCGAGTGCACATGGCGAAATACACGAACCATGTAACCGCGTGGCCGGCCACCAATATCCCGATGATCGGCACAATACTGTGTGAGAATGGCAGCACCGCGAGCGGTCCCAGAGACGAGAACATCGCGTTTGGGCTCTGCACCAGATTGATCAGATCGAAACGCTGATAGGCGGCCAGCGTTGCAGTGAATGCGGTCAGGGTCAGGCAAATCGGCAGCCCGATCACGAGTAGATGAAATGCACCCGTCGCCTCGATCTGCAGCGCCGCCGGCACTTTAAAGAGATGCCCCACCAGCACGGGGATGCACAAACTCAGTAGCACTGACCCGACGAGTCCAAGCGCCGTCATCAAGGCCAGCGAAGTGCCAATCAGCGTAGGGACTTCGTCACCCCTGTCTTCCGCTAGCCGATCGCTCGCAAGCTTGGTCAATGCCGACGGAATACCGAAATCGAACAGGCTGAAATAACTGAATATGGTCCATGCAAGAGCAATGATCCCGAAGCGCTCGGTGCCGAGTTTATGAATCAGTAT